>JAFDHU010000140.1 GCA_019308625.1 Deltaproteobacteria bacterium | reverse complement strand
CTCAGCCATATGCTCAAAAGAGAGCATGCCTACTATGGCCAGGGTGGCAGTTTGGGGGCAGAACTCCCGCTGATAAAACTCCTGCAGATCCTCTAGGCTCAGGGCCTCCAGGCTCTCCGGCTCCCCCCGCAGAGCATGACCGTAGGGGGCCCCCTGGAAAAACAGCCGGTGGAAGCGGCGAGAGGCCACCTCCCGAGGCTCATCCTGGAGCTGGGCCAGCTCGGCCCGCCGCCGCTCTTTGAGCAGGGGGAACTCCTCCGCCGGAAACCTGGGACTCTGCACCACCTCCGCCAGGGTGGCCAGCAGGGTGGGGAAATCCTCCACCAGGCCGTCCAGATGCACCAGGGTAGCGTCCCATTCCGCCCGGCCCTGGAGAGTGGCCCCCAAAGACTCAATGTCTTCGGCCAGCTCCCGCTGGGTGCGCCGGGCGGTGCCCAGAGTAAGAAACTCTGCAGTCCAGTCGGCGACTCCGGCCTTGCCCGGCGGATCGCATTCCGCTCCCCGTTTGATCATGAAGCTCATGGTCACCCAGGGGACCCGGTCATATGGCAGGCCCACCAGGGTGAGGCCTCCAGGCAACTGGAGATGCTGGATCTCAGGAGGAAAACTGCTCATAGCTTGTCCTTTATGCCGCTGACCGGCGGCCCGGCCAGCTTCCGGGCTGGTTTTAGACCAAGGGGCCCAGAGATTGGCTCTCCTCCGGGGACACCGGCTTCAGGGTGACCACCGTACGGTTGTCTTCCCTCAGATATGTTTGGGCCACGCGCCTGAGGTCATCCTGGTCCACTGCTTCATAGTTCCTGAGCATTAGGTTGACCTGGGAGGCGTCGCCGGTCTTCAGATGGAACAAGCCCACCAGCAGGCCGCGGTAAAAATTCTTGGACAAGGCCTGAACCACCTGGGATTTCACCATCTTTTTGGCCCGGGCCAGCTCCTCGGGCTTCACCCCTTGCTTTTTCAGGGTCTCTATCAGGCTCCAGACATCCGCCTCCAGCGCGGCCAAGGCATTCCCCGGCGCGGCCACCGCCCGAATGACCAGGAGATCCGGGTCCTGGGTCGACCACGGGGGTGGTGCCAGGTCCGCCTCCATCTCCGCCGCCCGGCCGGTCCGCACAAATTCCTGGTAAAAGCGGGAGGACTTGCCCGTAGACAGGATGACCGCCAGCAAAGTCAGGGGGTAAATGTCCGGATGCCCCAGCCCCACGATGTGGAAGCCGGCGAAGAAGGCCTCCACCTGGGATACCTTTTTGAATATCGCCCGCCGCTCCCCCCGCTGGGGCGGCTCCACCACCGGGGGGCTCTCCGGCAGACCCGGATTGGGAATATCCCCGAAATAGCGGACCATCAGGTCCCGGGCGGCCTCCGGGTCCACGTCGCCGGCTACTACGACAATGAGATTGCCGGCATGATAGTGGGTGCGGTAGTAGCTATGGCAATCCGCCAAAGTCAGGCGGCGCAGGTCCTGGTCCCGACCAATGACCGGCCACTGGTAAGGATGCTGGGTGTAGGCGGTGGCGTAAAGCTGCTCCTCCACCAAGCCAAAGGGACTGTCCACGCTCCTCAGTTTCCGTTCGCTGAGTACCACCTGGAGCTCGGTTCGGAAATTTTCTTCGTCCAACTTAAGATGTTTCAGGCGGTCGGCCTCCAGGCGCACCGCCAACTCCAAATGTTCCGCTGGTAGATTCTCAAAATAGGAAGTGTGGTCCTTGGTGGTGAAGGCATTGATTTCCCCGCCCTTGGCCTGGAGGATGCGGGAGAACTCCTCGGGCCCCAGTTCCTCGGTGCCCCGGAACATGAGATGCTCAAACAGATGGCTGATGCCGGTGATGCCGGGCAGCTCATGCCGGGAGCCCACCCGGTAGTGCAACTGCAAGGAGACCACCGGCACATGATGATCCGGCAGTACCAGCAGGGTGAGACCGTTGTCCAGCCTGAATGAGACTATCTTGATTTCAGGCTCCCAGGTTCGGGGGGGTGACGCGCTCATGGACTCCTCTTCTGTGTCACAAAGCCCCAAAAACCGGGGCCGGCTTCTGAAACTCATCGTCTTGACCTGCGCCCTTGCCTGCCGTGCTCTTTGCACTCACCACCGCCGTCCGGCGGGGGGATAGCCACTCCAGTAGGCCAACAGCGATTCATCTGCGGTAATCCTGAGGGGTACCTTTTCCATCAGGGGGATGCCGGCCGGTGCCTCTCCGGACAGCAGGCGCCGGGCCAGGACCGCGACCTCCTCCCCCAGACGCCGGTAATCCAAAGTCACCTGCAAAATCGCTCCTTTCCCGCGAAGATCCGGGTGGCTGCTTACCACCATAATCCGCCGGCAGCGTCCCAGCTCCAAAAGCTTGGAGCCGTAGCGGCCAGCCGATTTTGTGGGAGGCAGATACATCACCTGGGCCCCCCGGGACAGCAACTTTTGGAGGGCCGCCTTATCGCCGGCGGCATCACTGGCCGCTGCCGTCAAAGGTGTAATGCCGAAAGCCGGGGCCAGGGTGGCAAATTTTTCCTTGATTTCCAGGGAGGCTCCCTCCAGGGGGTCGTATATCAGGCCCCAGGGCCGCGGCCCCAGGAGCTTGGCCCCTTGTTCCAGGGCCTGGGCTACCGGGGGCGGCGAGAAGATGCCGGTGACATTTTCCTGATGCAGATGCGGCTGCCGGGGCTCGGCCGCCACTCCGGTAAAATAAGGATTCCCCACCAAGGCAAAGACGATGGGGACTTTCTTTTCCACCGGCGCGATCAAAGTGAGAGGGGCGGTTCCCAGGACAATGAGCAGCGGCGGCCGTCGGGTCCGCAACCGGCGCCGAATGTCCTCAGACGCGTCCCTATCGCTAACCAAGTGCAGGTAAACCGGCCCGGGAGCCAAGCCGGCGGTCAACTCCGCCACAGCCTCACGCAGATGGGGGGAGTCGGGACCGCCCAACACCTCCACCCCCGCCTCAGGGTAAGGGCCGCAGGTCATCAGCCCCAGCCAGGCGGCCGCGACCAGGATACGGGCAAGCTTGGGCATGGGCTGCCAGAGTGGGAATCAAAATAAGAAGAGTCGCGGCTAAGCTGTCTGCGTTCGCATAACTGGTGCCGGAGTGCCGCACTCAGTGAAGCAGTTTGCCGATGCGGCTCCACCTTATCCGAAAACTGTTCGTATCCCAATGGAAGTCAGTGAGCAAACCCTTCATCCCCTTGGCGAAGGCTACATATACCGGGACGGAGGAGGGTCCGTCTTTGCCCTCCCAGGAGAAATAAATAATAAAGGCTTTGCCCCGCAGGGCGTCCATAGTAACGAAGCCCCAAAAGCGGCTGTCATAGCTGTGATCCCGATTATCCCCCAGGACGAAATAGCTGTTTTCGGGCACCACCACCGGTCCGAAGTTGTCCCGGGGCGACCCCCTGGCGAGAGGCACGGCGGAGTCGTCCCAAATCGCATGGGGGGTCTCCAACACTTCCCCGTTGATGTACACTTTTTTGTTGATGATCTCCACCGTCTCCCCCGGCAGGCCCACCACCCGCTTGATGTAATCCTTGGAGGGATCCTGGGGAAAGATGAACACCACAATATCCCAGCGTTTTGGTTTGCTGACAGGGATCCACACCTTGTTGGTGAAAGGATTGCGGATCCCATAGATGAATTTATTGACCAGCAGGTAGTCTCCCACCAGCAACGTAGGAACCATGGAACCGGAAGGGATGGAAAACGCTTGGATAAGAAAGGCACGGATGACCAGGGCCAAGACCAGGGCAATAGCCAAGGCCTCGCCATATTCCCGCAGGAAGGTTTTCTTCCGAACGTCGGCGCGGCGCGCCTTTGTCTTGGTTGGCGTCCTAAACAAAGTCATTTTGGGGAACGACCTGGCCGGAGATCAAACAGCCCTTCCCGGGCCGGGGCACCTCAGTCTGCCGGAGCAAACTGGTCCTTGGCAGCCCCGCAGATAGGGCAGGACCAATCTGCCGGCAGGTCTTCAAACGGAGTATTGGGAGGGACGTTGCTGTCCGGGTCTCCTTGGGCGGGGTCATAGATGTAACCGCAAATCTGACATTGGTATTTCTGCATTGCGCTTTCTCCTTTTTCTCGGGCGTCAGGCAATCTCCGGCTGCCGGCACTTCTTTTCCAGAGTTCCAAAGACGAAAAAACCATTAACTTTATACTATTTCCCGGAACGACTCTTAAGTCAATGAAATTTTCCGGCAATCAATACTTACGGGAGGCTAGAGCTCAACTGCAGGAAGGGAAAATAAAACCTATCATGACGCGCATTGAACCAAACAGCAAAAACTCTCTGCTACGGGATATCTCTCGGATATCCTTGACAAAATCAGAGAGGCATGCTACGGTGACCGAAAAGGAGGCTGCCGGGGCAGTCCCTCTCGGAAAGGAGCACGATCATGGCCCTGTTTATTATGTGCGGCAAGTACTCCCTGGAGGCGGTGAAGCAAATCAGCGCCGAGCGAACCCAAAGCACCGTGCAACTGTTCAAACAGTTCGGCGGTGAATTGAAAGGCATGTATGCCATGTTGGGCGAAAAGGACCTGCTTTTTATCGCCGAGCTGCCTTCTGTGGAAGCCGCCATGCAGGTCTCGGTGAACTTGAGCAAAATGACGGGCATTGCCTTCACCACCTCTCCGGCGGTGACGGTGGAAGAGTTCGACAAGCTCATGGCTTAGGGGTAGGCCTGGGACATCAATTTGAGAGGAAGGGGCTG
>JAFDHU010000139.1 GCA_019308625.1 Deltaproteobacteria bacterium | reverse complement strand
CTTTCATCTGGCTGCGTTGGGCCGGGCCCTGGAAGATGAGGCAGCCTTGGCTGCCGCCTTAAGACACCTGGAGGCAGGAGTGACCGCGGACTGCGGCTTGACCTTTCCCGGCTTGAATCTTCCCGGTCCCGGGATCAAGGTGGATCTGGGCTGGCACCAGCCCCTGGATCTCAGGCCCGCAGTGTCCCGGCAGCAGGCCCGGCGGGCCCTTAAGCTGGCCCTGCAATATCAAGGCGACAATCTGGCCTTCTCGGCCCTGGGTCCCTCTCCGGCCCCGCCCCGGGCCTATCCGGAAATGTTTGCCTGGCTGATGGACAGTGCTGCCCGGCAGGAAGCCTGGGAGGAGGAAATTTCCGCCAACACCTGGAGCCTGTCCCAATGGGCCTGGGCCACCCGCACCCTGCCCGCCCGGGTGCTGGGTCTGGCCGATCGCGGCTGCCTCAGCCCCGGAGCCCGGGCCGATGTGGCCATCTATGACGTCTCCCCGGAGGACCCGGACCGTCTCTCCCCGGACGCCCTCAGCCGGGTGCACACTTTGATCAAAGGGGGCGAAATCGTGATTGACCACTACACCCTGGTCAACCCCGAGGTGGCCAAGGCCACTTATTTCCGCCGCACCGGGGCGGAGGGCCCCCCGCTGGTGGCCGAGCTCTGCCAGTACCGCAGCTTCCGCCCGGAGCACCTCTGGGTTCCCGAGGAGCTGGGCGGCCCCTGGGTGGGAGTGGAATGAACCCTTTGGCCCACGGCTTTGCCAGCCTGAGCCGCAGGTTGTCTTGTCAGCCTGAGCCTAAGCGAAGGGTCTTAGATTGTTCGGCCCCCAGGGGGCCTCAGAATGACAACAAAATACTCAGTTTTAGGCTCTGATAAATAATTTGCGCTTGATTTTGGGGGCTGGCGCCACCCTCTTAACGTGGAGCAGCTACATATGGTTTCCCTGGAGGAGCTTCTGGAATTTCTGCCCCGCACCGACTGCGGCCAGTGCGGCCTGACCTGCGCCGAGTTCGGAGCCAAGCTCCTGTCCCGGGAACTGCGGCCGGAGGACTGCCCGGTGCTGCATGAGCCGGATTTCGCCGGCTTCATTGAAGCCCTGCATGAACTCCTGGGGGTGCCGGTTGCCGCCCCCCCGCCCATGGAGATTGACCCGGAGAAGTGCAACGGCTGCGGCATCTGCGTGGCCATGTGCGAATATCACCTGGGCAACTGCCCCGAGGCCCGGCTGGGCCGGGGCCCTCGTCTCGGCGACAACGTGGTCTTTCATATCGTCAACGGGGTGGCGGTGGTAGTACGGCAGGATTTGTGCACCCGCATGCTCCAGGCCGCGGAAAAGTGCAACAAATGCGCCGACCATTGCCCCACCGAGGCCATCAGCTTTAAGCAGTGAGTGATTGGTTTTCGGTTTTCGGAAATTTTGAAAGCTTAGAATTGTTCACGAACCATTGGTTTCTCCAAATGATGTGGATTGTTTCGGCTTCTGCCCTGGCCGGCGGGAACCGAATACTGACAAGGCTGATAGCCGATCGCTAAAAGCTCCTATGACTATACGCATTCACGAACTTGATCCCTGGTTCAAAGAGGAACTGGCCCAGGAACCCGGCTGCCAGCACCTGTTGCGCTGTTTCTCCTGCGGGGTGTGCACCGCCACCTGTCCGGTGAGTGAAATTGAACCCGACTTCAGCCCCAGCCTCATCATCCGTCAGATTCTCTACGGCATGAGACAGGAGCTGCTGACCTCGCCTTCCCTATGGTACTGCCTCCGCTGTGCCAACTGCTCCTTTCAGTGCCCCCAGGATGTGCGCTTCATGGACATCGTCCAGGGCCTGCGTAATCTGGCGGTCAGGGAAGGGCTGGTCCGCCCGGAGCAGGCAGCCCGGCTGGCCCAGGCAGAGCATCTTATCCAGGAGCTCAGACGGCGCCTCATCCGCGAGGTGCTGGCCCAAGACGGCGCTGAGGCAGATCTGACTGCTACTCTGAGCCGCCTGATTGAGACTTTGAAGGAATAATCAGGCTGCAGCCGGGGCGCACCCCGGGAGATGCTGGCCTGCAACCTGGAAAACCACGGTTTGACTGTTTAAGTTCTGTGGCCCCCATGCCTCTGCTCAGACCTTTGCATCGCCCCGCCAGCCGCCAGGTCCTGGTGGTGGGCGGCGGTATCGCCGGCATGCAGGCCGCCCTGGATGTGGCCGCCGCCGGCCGCTATCGGGGGCCTTATGGCCCAGTTGGACAAGACCTTCCCCACCAACGACTGCGCCATGTGCATCCTGTCGCCCCGGATGCTGGAGATCGCCCGCCATCCCCTGATTGAAATCCTCACCCTGACCCGCCTGACCGGCTTGGCCGGAGAGGCCGGGGACTTCACCGCCATCCTGAGCCGCCGCCCCCGGTACGTGGACGTGGACAAGTGCTCCGGCTGCGGGGAGTGCACCCGGGTCTGTCCCGCCAGCCTGCCCGACCCTTACAATTTGGGGTTGAGCCGGGCCAAGGCCATCCACGTGCCCTTTCCCCAGGCCGTGCCCCGGGCGGCTTATCTTGACCCGGAGGCCTGTCGGCTGTTTCGGGGCAAACCTTGCGAGGCCTGCCTGAAGGTCTGCCCGGCTGAGGCCATAGACCTGCACCAGACCGAAGAGGTTCTGGTGCGGCAGGTGGGCGCGGTCATTTTGACCGGCGGCGTCAGACCGGCGCCGGTGGATGGCTTCCCTGGAGCCGAGCACCCGGATGTGGTCACCAGTTTGGAATTTGAGCGGCTCTTAAGCGCCACCGGCCCCAATGCCGGCCAGCTCCTCCGGCCTTCGGACCACACTCCGCCGCAAAGCCTGGCCTTCATCCAGTGCGTGGGCTCCCGCGACCCCCGACAGGGCGCGGCTTACTGTTCCGCCACCTGCTGCATGGCCGCCCTGAAGGAAGCCCTGGTGGCCAAGGAAATAAGCCCCCCCGGACTGGAAGCCACCCTCTTTTACATGGACCTTCGGGCCCACGGAAAAGGCTATGAGGAATTTCTGGAACGGGCCCAGGAGGAGGGTCTCCGCCTGGTCCGTTCCCGGGTGACGCGGGTTGAGCCCCGGGAAGGGGGAGGGGTGCTGGTTCATTACGCCGACCGCCAAGGCCGGGCCCGGGTCAGGGAGTTTGACCTGGCAGTCCTCTCCGTGGGTTTAAGACCCCGAAGTCATCTGGCCGGGTGGGCCCGGCGCCTGGGAATCAAACTCAATACCCACGGGTTTATCCGGACTTCTCCGGTCAACCCCACTCTGACTTCCCGACCCGGGGTCTTTGTGGGAGGTGCGGCGGCGGAGCCCATGGACATCCCGGAAAGCGTGGTTTCGGCCGCGGCGGCGGCTCAAGCCGCCGCCCAGTTGCTGGCCCTCTGCCCCCGCACCTGGCCTTCTTTCCCCACCTTTCCCGAGCCTCCCGCCGAAAGCGAGAAAGCCCCCCGCATCGGGGTCTTCCTGTGTCACTGCGGCACCAATATCAGCGCCACCGTGAATATTGAGGAGCTGGCGGCTGCGGTAAGGGACATGCCCGGGGTCTGCTGGGTGGAGGATCACCTGTTTCTCTGTTCGGTGGATGCCACCCGACACATTCGGGAGGCTATCACCCAGCACCACCTGGCCCGGGTGGTGGTGGCGGCCTGTACGCCCCGCACCCACGAGCCGGTTTTTCGGGAGGTGCTCGCCGCGGCCGGCCTCAACCCAGGCTTCCTCTCTTTCGCCAATATCCGGGAGCAATGTGCCTGGGTACATCATGCGGATGCTGCCGGTGCCCAGCGGGCTGCCCGGGACATCGTGGCCATTGCCGTGGCCCGGGCAGCTGCCCTGTCGCCTCTTAAGGTCCGCCGCTTTCCGGTGATTCCCCGGGCCTTGGTGCTGGGTGGCGGGGTAGCCGGGTTGACCGCCGCCCTGGCTCTGGCCCACCAAGGCTTCCATACTTACCTGGTGGAGCGGGAGGCTCACCTGGGTGGCCTGGCCCATAAACTGCACTTCACCCTCACCGGCGAAAATCCCCGGGAAGTGGCAGCCGCCCTGGAAGCCGAAGCCCTGCGCCACCCCAACATTGAAGTGCTGACCTCCACTGAACTGCTCCACACTGAAGGTCATGTGGGTCGCATGGTCAGCCGGGTGCGCCGCCGCACCGGAGCCGACGGAGAGGAGCGCTTCCTGAGTCACGGCGTTCTGCTGGTGGCTACCGGCGGCCGGGAGCTGGTCCCTAAGGGTCGCTACCTTTATGGCCAGGACCCCCGCGTCCTTACCCAGTTGGAACTGGAGGAAAAAATCCAGAGGGCTGACCCGGTCCTGGAAAAAGCCCGCCACCTGGTGATGATTCAGTGCGTGGGCTCCCGGGAACCCGAGCACCCCTACTGTAGCCGCCTGTGCTGCTCCGAGGCCGTGAAAAACGCCCTGCTGCTCAAGGAACGCTATCCTTTGGTGGACATCACTGTGCTTTACCGGGATATCCGGACCCATGGCTTCCGGGAGGATTACTACCAAAAGGCCAAAGATCAGGGGGTGGAGTTTCTGCCTTACACCGCGGAGCGCCCGCCGCAGGTGGAAGCTCCCCGGCGCCGGCCCCTGGTTGTGCGGGTGTGGGACGAACTGCTGGAGCGGGAAGTGGAGCTGCCCGCCGACCTGCTGGTGCTCAGCGCCGGCGTGGAACCCGCACCGGGGAGTGACAACCTGGCTCGGATTCTGGGAATTCCCCTGTCTGCCGGCGGGTTTTTCCAGGAGATCCACCTGAAGCTCCGGCCCGTAGAAACCGTGGCCGACGGGGTGTTTCTCTGCGGCTTGGCCCATTACCCCAAAAGTCTGGGAGAATCCCTGGCCCAAGCCCAGGCCGCGGCCGGCCGCGCCGCCGCGGTGCTGTATCAGGCCGAGTTGCTCAGCGGAGAACTGTATGCCGTTATTGACAAAAACCGGTGCCGCCGCTGTCTGAGTTGCAGGCGGATTTGTCCCTATGGGGCCATCCGGGTCAGCGACGCCGGCGCGCCGGAAATTCAGACCGAAGCCTGCCGGGGCTGCGGCTTGTGCGCTGCGGATTGCCCGGCCCGGGCCATCGGGTTGAGCCGTTTCACCGAAACCGAACTGACGGCCGAGATCCGGGCAGCCCTGAGCTGAGTCCTCGGGGCGTCCGCCTTGAAGCATCAGTCCGGAGGGAATGGCTGCAAGGATCGTAGCAATCCCACCAAATGATTTTAGAGGGGCAAACGAGAAGTTTCAGGCGGAAGCCGGCAGCGGCCCGTCTGCCAAGGAGAAGGCCATGAGGGAGAGTTATTGCGGCCTGTGCGACGACTGCCAGTTGGGCAATCGCGGGTTTCTGGAAACTGTGTTCCGACTCAAGGAATATCTGGCCCGGTTCCGGGCCAACTGGTGGGTGCACTGTTTTCCGGAAGAGGAGGGTTTTGATTTCGGCGAACTCCGCAAAGGCTTGGATTGGTTTCTCAGCCACACCGAATGCCCCGGCTGCAAAGGCGGCCGCGGCTTGGAGGACTGCCCCATCCGGAACTGTGCCATCAGCCGGGGGCTGGAGCACTGCTCCCAATGTCCTGATTTGGGGCCGTGCACCAAATTTGATTTCCTGCTGAAGGAATTTCCCGACGTCAAAATCAATCTCAGGCGCCGGCAGTTGAAACTCAAGGCCCAGGAATTCCATCGGCAATTGGAAAGTTACAAGAAGTAGGGCAAGAGGCACGGCCCGGACTGCGGCCCCCGGCCGGACTCAGGAGCCGGGGAGTATTGCGCCGGCCCCTAAAACGGTGTATTCCGGGTCGGCACCGGAAGCGAAAGTTGAAAGCCTGATGGAGCCGAGAATCATCCTCAACATCGTGCTGATCCTGCTGGTGGCCTGGGTCCTGGGGGACCTGTGCCAGCGGGTCCGCCTGCCCCGCCTCTTGGGGGAGCTGCTGGCCGGCCTGGTGCTGGGGCCGCCGCTGCTGGCCTGGATCATGCCCCGGGAGGCCATGCAGGTGCTGGCCGACCTGGGCATTTTCTTTCTTATGTTTTACGCCGGCATGGAAATGGACCCCCGGGAACTGCTGGAGCACTTCTGGGTGGCCACCGCGGCCGGGGCCGGCGGCTTCCTGCTCACCTTCGGCGCGGGCTTCGGGGTGGCCCGGCTGTTCGGGGCCACCGTATTCCAATCCCTGTTTATGGCCGTGGGCCTCTCGGCCACGGCCCTGGCCGTACAGGTGCGCATCCTCCAGGACATGGAGATTCATCATTCCAAGGTGGGCCACATCATCATCGGCGCGGCCATCGTGGACAACATCCTGGCCCTGGTGGTGTTCGGCGTGCTCACCGGCCTGGCCCAAACCGGAGAGGTCAGCGCCGACGCCATCGCCCTTCTCCTTTTGCAGGTGACGGCCTTTTTCGGGGGTACCGTGCTGGTGGGGCACTTTATCGTGCCCAAAATCACCCGGCGCCTGAAAGACACCGAGGCCAAGGGCTTCACCTTCTCCCTGGTGGTGGCCTTTATCATGGGGGTGCTGGCGGAAGCCGCGGGGCTGCACCTCATCATCGGGGCCTTCCTGGCCGGGCAGTTTGTCCGCAAGGAAATCATGGACCCAGGTCTGTACCAGCGCCTGCACGACCGCTACTTCAACCTGGTGTATGGCTTTCTGGGCCCCATTTTTTTTGTCAGTCTGTCTTTTCACGTAAATCTGAGCCTGTCCGGTTACACCTGGGTTTTTCTGCTGGCAGTGGTGGCCGTCGCGGCCCTGGGCAAGGCCGTGGGCTGCAGCCTCCCGGTCAGGCTCCTGGGCCGGAAATGGGAAGAAGCCGCGGTCATTGGCTTAGGCATGAACGGCCGGGGCGCGGCCGAGCTGGCCATGGCCAAGGCAACGGCCGGGGCGCGGCCGAGCTGGCCATGGCCAAGGCGGTGCTGGCCCTAAGCCTGGGCCTGGTGCAGGCCGGGATCATCACCGTGCCCCTGCTTACTCAGACCCAGTTTACCATTCTTGTTTTGACGGCTTTCATTACCACCCTGATTGCGCCCCTTTCCCTGCGACTGGCGGTGCCACCGCTGTGCACCGATACTGATGCGGACTTCTGCGAACTGTGGCGCCAGGTCGAGGAGTGAAATGCTGGCCAGGGTCATCAAGCGCAAAACCGACGCTTATCTGGAGCTGAGCCTCACCATGTTCGTGGACGAGGTGCGCCTGCGCCTGGACAAGCAGACCTGTC
>JAFDHU010000138.1 GCA_019308625.1 Deltaproteobacteria bacterium | reverse complement strand
CGCTGGTAAGGAGGCGTTATGGCCAATGCCAAGCTGGAGTGGACGCCCCCGGGCGGCTCCCGGCAAAGCTATATCCTGCCGGTGAATTTCACCTACGAGTACCAGGAGCTGGCTTTGGACGACAGCGACCGGGAGCGGGCGGTGGACGGCACACTGAGGAGCTACCGCCGGGGGCTGAAAGCCAGATGGGTGCTTACCTCGCCATATCAGCACGGCCCAGAAGGACAAACTGGCCGAAATCAAGCAGGCCCAGACCGATATTGACTTTTACCGGCAGGCGGACGGCCCCCGGACCTTCTCGGGCGTGTGGATCAATGACCTGGACTTCCGCGAGGTGGCGCCGGGGCGGTGGTCTGGAAGCATTGTGCTGGAAGAGGTGTAAGCCGGCGGGGGAGGGGGCCAGCCCTGCGGGAGGGCGGGGCGGATCCGGCTGAAGCCGGCGGCTGCAGGGAGCGGTTATGCGCCAGGCATCCCGAGACTACATCCAGGAAGAAGCCCGGCTTCGGGGAGGCAGGTCTCGGGTCAAGGCGGTCATCAGCCCCTTTGACCTGGACCTTGGCCTGGCCCCGGGCCTGGGGGTCTATGAAAACACGGTCTTCGGCGGCGAACCCGGCAGGCTGGACCTGCTGGCCGGCTATCTTGACTATGCCGCCTGGACTTCGCCGGCCAGGGAGACTTTCTCCCCCTATATTGACCACGTGGCGGCCTATTGGGAGGACCATGTGCCCTACATGAAGTGCCGGGTGTATCTCCGTAGCGCCGCCAGCCAGGCGGAGCTTATGGCCGCGGCCTGGACGGAGCTGTCCCCGGGGCTGGAGGTGGAGGTGAACCGATTTTTCCAGATGAAGGTGGAGTTCACCGAGTCCACCTGGTCGGGGGAGCCTTCCGGCTATGTGTCCGGCCTGCGGCTGGAAGGCCGGCTGACCATCCCGGAGCAGGAAATCATTGATCCCGGGGAGGTGCGGGTGTCTTTGTCCCGGGATTTCGGGGAGCACGCGGTGGCCGATCTCACCCTGGTACTGGACAACCGGCAGGGCCAGTGGCTGCCCCGGTCCACGCATTTTCCCTTTCTGGGTCTGCCCCAGGAGCAGAAGCGGCTGGAGCTGTTCCACGGCTGGGAGCTCCCCGATGGCACCACCAAGTGGCTGCTGGTTTACCGGGGGGTGGTGGAGCGCCTGGCGGGGATGGCCCACGGCTGGCAGGAGCGGCACCGGGTCAGGCTGGAGACCCGGGATTGGATTGCCCACCACTTGAACAGGCGCATCGGCACGCCGGACGCCGCCGGCAACCGGCAGCCTTTTATGCGGGGGGTGTACCTGGCCCGAGGGGAGCTGGTGGAGACCACGGCGGCCCGGGTGGGCATGCCAGAGAAGACGGGCAGCGGCAGCGCCACTCTCAAGGTCCTGGGAACCTACCGGGGCCGGGAAAACCGGACTTATCTGCTGGAGATTGAGACTACCGGCGAGGTGGGCGAGGCCACCTTCCGGTGGTCCACCAACCAGGGGCAGAGCTGGCGGGAGACGGAAATTACGGCCCCGGGGGCCGAAGACCCGGTGGAGCTGGAGGAGGGCCTGGCAGTGTACTGGGAAGCGGGGATCGGCACGGACCTGGCGGCCGGGGACCGCTTCAGCTTTCTGGCCGAGGCTCCGGTCTATCACTACCAGGTGTTCGGGGCGCCCTTCGCCAGGATTGCCGCAGTGTATTTGAATGGGGAAGAGACCTGGGAGGGGGTGGAGGCGGACGCGGCCACCGGCATCATCAGGGTCACCGGGCAGAGCGCGCTGGTGGAGGCCCGGGTGGTGAAGGACGCCACCACCCATCCGGTGGATATCATCAGCGATATTCTGGCCGAGGTGGGGCTGGCCGAGGTCATGGACCAGGACGCCTTTGCCCTGGCCAAGAGCCTGACCCCGGAATACGCGGTGGGGGTATGTTTTGAAAATATCACCGCGGCCCGGGCCCTCCGGGAAATTGTCCGGCGCACCCTGTATGATCTGTGGGTGGACTTCGGCGAAATCAGGATCAGGCCGTATCTGGGAGAGGACTGAAGAGGGACCGGTGGAGACGGGAGACGCAGAAGCTTTGGAAATCAGAGGGTTTAATCCAGACACGGCTGTTTGCAGTGCACGGGGAGCGGCATGAGGCGCATTCAATGGGTCCGGGCCAGCCAGTTCAACTGGGTGTTTGACAATCTGGGCGGCGTTTCTCTACAGGAGGCCGTGGCCGGCAAGGCCAGCGGCGCCACCGCCGTGGTGGAGGCCGACGGCACCGTGACCATTGCCGCGCCGAACCCGGGGGGCGGGCAGGTCTGCTACATCCGGGGGGTGTGGCGGCAGGACACGCAATTCGCCTGGGAAGGCTTCTGGGCCGCGGCCATTGACGGAGACTTGACCAACTACTTTGAGGGCGGCTCCTTCGTCAACGGGGCGGAGACCACTACCGTGACCCTGGGGCAGCCGCTGGCTCCGGGTACGGAGGTGCAGCTTTTCTATCTTTATTTAACCGGGGAGCAGTCCGACCAATACGAGGCCCTGAACAATTATCCCTGCATCCGCCGGGCTTACCGGGACCGCAACGATTATACCTATGATTTTGCCGTGGACCGGCTGCTGGACCTGATGGGTTATCTCCATCTGGCCGGCCGGGAGCGGGACCGGGATTACGGCCCGGCCTGCCGCTTTCTCTGGCAGGCTTTGGAGTGCCGGGAGCACAGCCTGACCCCGCCCCTGGTGTATGATTCCTTTGAGCGGGAACTCTGGGATCAGGGAGCCTTCCTTCTTTACCGGGACTCCACCCGGGGGATGGAGGGCTTCACGGTGTTTCAGACGGAGCTGGCCGAGGGCTCCCGGGAGCGGGTGCTGCATGTGCGGGCCGATTTACCCACCTTGGCGGATGGTGCCTGGTTTGGCTACGTTCTGGACTGGTCATTGGATCAGCCTCCGTTTAGCGACATTGACCGGGTAAATTTCAAACTCAAGGGTGCAGCCCGGGCCAGCCGCATCCATCATCTCACCAAATACGGCAGCGGCAGCGCCCAGCTCCTGTTCACCGGGGATTACCAGCACCAGGAGAAGCGGCGGTTTGTGGTTATGGCGGAAACCGCCGGGGAAGTGGGCACGGCCACCTTCAAGTGGTCCCAGGACGGCGGTCTGACCTGGGAAGGGGAGGGTCTGGTCACCGGCGACCGGGACCACCCGGTGGAACTCACGGGCGGCCTTAAGGTTTACTGGGAAGGAGGGGAAGGCGAGGACTTCGCCGCAGGGGACTACTGGACCTTCTGGAGCGGCGACCCCGAGGAGCACCCCCGGCGGCTGCTGGTCTGCCTCAATGACTCGGCGGCCGGCGACTCCGACCCCTGGGGCCCGGCCCACTCCTATGTGCACGCGGTGCCGGACAGGTTCACGGCCCTCACGGCCTTTGAGATTCCCTTTGACCAGTTCTGGCGGCGGGACAATGTTATTGACGACGGCGACCGGGTGCGGGCCACCTGGGGGGTCTGGTATTCGGCCAGCGAGCCGGACGACAGCCAGCTCACCCTAGGCGACCGGGAGGAAACCGAGGTCCTGTTCGGCGACACCTTCTACACCCAGAGGCGCCTCATCTGGGACCTCTCACCTTATGCCACTGCGTTCGGGGCTTGGGTGGGGATTGATCCCGCCCGGTGCGATTCCACCGACCGCACCACCCTGAATTTTCTCCTCAAGCCTGAGGTGGAGGGGGCGGGCTCCCTGACGGTGCGGGTCAAGGTCAAGGACGCCAACGGCAGCTACTTTTACGCCGACCAGGAGGTCACGGTGGGTGTGTGGCAGCGGGTGAGCGTGAATCTGGCCGACCTGGCCCTGGAGTCGGGCACCGCCCCCCTGACCCATCCCCTGCAGGCGGTGGATATCGGCATTCCTGCCTCGCCCCCGAGCAACGGGGTGTTCAACGTTACCGACCTGAAATTTGACGACCATGTGAGATTTACCGGCGCGGCGCGGCTCAGGCTTCTGGAATTCAAGCTGGAGCAGCAGGGCCTGCGGGAGCATGAATGGTGGCTGGATGAGGTAGGCCTTAACCTGACAGCGGAAGACCCTTATCCCTACACGCCGCGTTTGGCTATCTCTTTGGGGCCCTACGGCCAGAATCCCTGGCGGGGGCCGACCCTGGTGCACTATGCCCAGCCGCTGGGGCCGTATCTGGCCGGAGCCCTGCACCTGGCCCAGAACTATGTGGCCCTGCACCGGGACGCCCAGGACGAGTACGCCGCCCGCTACGGTGGCCTCAAAGGCCCCATCCTGCCGGTGCACACCCGCAACGACCCGGAGAACATCCCCCTGTGCGGCGAGGAGAACTTCGGCAGGTTCTGCTGGTGGAGCCGCCACCGGGACTACGGTCAGACGGTGGGTCGCTGGCATTTCAACGGGGGCCTGGGGGACGCATCAGGAAAAGGCCACCATCTGACTTGGTCTGCCGGCACCCCCGCCTACACCACCGGGGTCTGCCAGCCCGGGGACACCAGCTTGGTGCTGGAGCCCGCCGGGGGGTATGCCTACTGCGGCCCCAGCGATGATTTTCTTTTGGGCGGCGGTGACTTTACTCTGGAGGCGGTGGTGCGGTTTGCCGATTTGTCCGGCAGCATGGTGCTGTTCGGGGTGTGGGAGGCCACCGGCGACCAACGTTCCTGGGTCTGGCTGCGGCAGGGCCAGAGTCCGGCCTTGGCCTACTCCACCGACGGGGTCTGTCAACGGCGAGCCGGCTGGCACCGCCGAGGTGGGGGATGAGGCCTTTTTCGGGGCCGGTGCCCCCCTGCGCTTCGGCAGCACCGGAGACGGAGAATTCGGGGCCCTGGACGGCGCCCTGGACTTTGCCGCCATCCACCAGGGCCGGGCCATGAGCGCCGTGGAGGTGCAGGACCGCTACCGCATCATCCAGGGAAAACTAAACGGCAGCGCTTATCCGGAAGCCGGCTATGCCCTGGGACAGTACTGGGCCTTTCAGCGCTTGGCCCATGGCCCAGTATTATTTCGTTACCGGTGACGCCGCGGCCTGGGACATTCTGGAGAACTGGCTGGCCTGGCTGGAGGCCTGCGGCGTGCCTGAAGGCAGCGGCTGGAACTTCCCCCTGTATTTTTCGGAATACGGCTTTGTTTACGCCACCCCGGGCGAGGCCGGCTGGTTTGAAACCGGCTGGTTTGAAGAGGGCTGGTTTGAGGGCCTGAACCTGGGGGATCTGACTTACGACCCGGGGGTGGCTGCGGCCTTGGCCTTGGGATGCCTTTACATCTATCTGAGAAACGGCCATCCCACCGCGGCCCTCTGGGCCCGCCGCATCCTGGATGACCTCCGGCTCAACCGCCAGAGCACCGAGTTCGGCGGGGGCTACAAGAGCGACTACCATTATGCCTGGCTGAACGCTCTGGTGGCCCAGGCCTTCGGGGTGGCGGCGTACGGCTTGCCCGGCCAGTACTACCGCTTTCCTGCAATTCCAGAGGACCAGGCCCACTTTGAGGCGCTGCTCAACTGGATGTTCAGCCACGCCGGGGACGACAAGCCCAATCTGCTCAACGCGGAGCTGATTCCTTTCGTCTACCTGGAGGAGGCGGACCTGTGGGATTACGCTCCTCATTATGTGTTTACCGGGCGGATGGGCTCCCTGGAGG
>JAFDHU010000137.1 GCA_019308625.1 Deltaproteobacteria bacterium | reverse complement strand
TCAGCCTTCGGGCCGCGCCTTGCGGCTGGCCAGCAGATAGTAAATCAGCGGCACCACCAGCAGGGAAAAGGCGGTGGAGGCAAACAGGCCGAAGATAAAGGACCAGGCCAGGCCCGAGAAGATGGGGTCCAGGGTGATGACCCAGGAGCCGAACATGGCCGCACCGGCGGTCAGCAAAATGGGCCGGAAGCGCACCGCCCCGGACTCCAGCACCGCCTGCTTGAGGGGCAGGCCCCGTTCCAAGCCGTGATGGATGAAGTCAATCAAAATGATGGAGTTCCGCACCACTATGCCGGCCAAGGCAATCATGCCGATCATGGCGGTGGCGGTGAAGTAAATGGAGTCGGTATAGACCCCCACCTGGCCGGCAAAGAGGAGATTCAGCAGGGCAAAGCCGGGCATGACCCCGATTAGGGTCAGGGGGATGGCCACCATGATGACCAGGGGCATGCCGTAGGACTGGGTCTGGAGCACCAAGAGGATGTAGATGCCGATCAAGGCCCCGGCAAAGGCGATGCCCAGGTCCCGGAACACCTCCACGGTGATCTTCCACTCGCCTTCGCCGTTCCACTTCACTTGAAAGCCCGGCGCCAAGGGGCGCTCGCCCACCTCCCCCATGAGATGCAGGATGGCGTTCACCGGGCTGGTGCCGGCGGTGTCGCCGGTCACGAACACCACCCGTTCCAGGTTTTTGCGCATGATGGACTTGGGGGCCCGGTCGTACACGAAGCGGCCGACTTCGTTGAGCGGCAGCAGGCCTCCCCCTGGGGTCTTCAGATAAAGCTGGCCCAAGTCCAGGAGGCTGGAGCGGGGGGCCACCGGCCAGCGCAGGAAGATTTCCAGGGGCAGGCGTTCGGTGTCCAGATGCACCCGGCCCACCACCTCCCCGGCCTCGGCGATGGCCAGGCTGCGGGCAATCCGGGCCGGAGACAGGCCGCTTAAGGGCGCCTTGTCCCGGTCTATGAGGAAGCGGAAGCGGGGCTGGTCCTCCTCCACCGAGGTGTCCACGTCCACCACCCCGGGGGTGGCGGCAAACATCTGTTTGATTTTGCCGGCTTCTTCAATGATGCGGCTGTAGGACTCTCCCGGCGGGCCGTATACCTCGCCCACCAGGGTCTGCAGCACCGGCGGGCCCGGGGGCATTTCCACAATCTTCAGGCGCACCCGGTGTTTCCGGGCGATTTTGACCAGGGCCGGGCGGAGCCGCAGGGCAATGGCGTGGCTGGAGGCGGCCCGACGGTGCTTCTCCGCCAGATTCACCCGGATTTCCCCCACCGAGGGGCCCTTCTTCATATAATAGTGTCGCACCAGGCCATTGAAGTCCATGGGCGAGGTGACCCCGGCAAAGGTGACGCAGTTGTCCACTTCCTTTACGGTGGCCAGATAGGCCGCCAGATCCTCCAGGGCCCGCTGGGTGCCCTCCAGAGGCGTGTCTTCCGGGAGGTCGGCCACCACCAGAAGTTCATCCTTGTTGTCAAAGGGCAGCATCTTGAGGGGCACCAGCCCCACCACGGGAAGAAGCAGGGAGATAAAAAACAAAATAACAATGCCCAGGAGGAACACGCGGGCCAAGCGGCGTTTTTCCAGCAACGGGCCCATGATACGGGTGTAGATGCGGTAGGTCCGGGTCTTCTCCAGGGCAAAGGGCTCGGCTTCCCGGCCGTATTCTTTTTTCAGCAGATGGTAGGTGGCCCAGGGGGTGACGGTGAAGGCCACCACCAGGCTCATGAGCATGGCCAAAGGCACGTTCAGCGGCATGGGGCGCATGTAGGGACCCATCATGCCGGTGACGAAAAACAGGGGGATAAAGCTGATAATCACGGTGAAGGTGGCCAGGATGGTGGGGGCCCGGACCTCGTCCACGGCCACCAGGGTGGCCTCCAGAGGCGGATACCGGCGCAACTGAAAATGGCGGTGGATGTTTTCCACGTCAATGATAGGATCGTCCACCAAAAGTCCCAAAGACAGGATAAGGGCGAACAGGGTCACCCGGTTGATAGTGTAGCCGAACAGCATGTTGCCGGTGAGGGTGATGGCCAGGGTCAGGGGTACGGCCAGGGCCACGATGAGGGCCGCCCGCCAGCCCAGGGCCAGGGTCAGGAGCACGGTGATGGAGACCACCGCGATGAGCAGCTCCCGGATGAGTTCGTTCACCTTCTCGTTGGCTGTCCGGCCGTAATTCCGGGTGATCTGCACATGGATATCCGGCGGGACGATTTCCCGGCGCAGGGCCTCAATTTTTTGGAGCAGGCCCTGGGCCACGGTTACCGCGTTGGTGCCGGTGCGTTTGGCGAAGGCCAGGGTCACGGCGGGATAAAACTTTCCCGGCTCCGGCTTCTCCCGTCCGTGGGCCTCCTGGGCCGGGCCGAAGACGATGCGGCTCACCGCCACCGGCTCCTCCGGCCCGTCAATGATCTCGGCCACATCCTGGAGATACACCGGCTTTCCCTGGTGCAGGCCCACCATGAGACGGGCCACCTCCCGGGCGGACCGCAGAAACGGCCCGGCCTCCACCAGGTATTCCCGGTCCTGGCGGGAGAAATGCCCGGCCGGCAGGTTGACGTTGCTGGCCTCCAGGGCCCGGGCCACGGCCAGCAGGTCCAGGCCGTGGGCCGCCAGCCGGGTGGGGTCCACCACCACCCGCACCTGGCGCCGGCGGCCGGCCACCACAAAGGAACGGGCCGTGTCCGGGATGCGCTGCAGCCGGTGCAGCAGCTCGTCCGCCACCCGCCGCAACTGGTAGTCGTCGGCCTCCTCGCTCCACAAAGTCAGGGTGACGATGGGCACATCATCAATGCCCATGGGCTTGACCACCCAGCCGGTCACCTCGGAGGGCACCTGGTCAATGTTGGAGAACACCTTGTTGTAGGTCTTGACCAGGGCGTCCTCCATCCGCTCCCCCACCCGGAACTTGGCAGTGACGATGGCGAAGCCGGGTCGGGCCAGGGAGTACAGGTCATCCAGGCCCTTCATTTCCCAGAGCTTCTTTTCCAGATTGATGACCACCAGATTCTCCACCTCCTCGGGGGTGGCGCCGGGCATGCGGATCAGCACGTCAATCATGGGTACCCGGATCTGGGGGTCCTCCTCCCGGGGGGTGGCCAGCAGGGCCACTGCGCCGGCAAACAGACTGACAATAATGAAAATGGTGGGTAGTTTGGAAAGCAGAAAGAGTTTTACCAGGCGGGCGGTGTAGCCCAGATGGAGGTCGTCCGGTTTGGCCATTATTTATTTGGAAAATGAAGTTTATTGATTTCCTGTCATTCTGAGGCCCCTTTGGGGCCGAAGCACTTAGGCCTTCAGTTTTCAGTTTTCGGTTTTCGGTGTGGTAACCGGGCTTCTTACGGCTACTGTCCCTGGGTGGCGCGCCCTCAACTTTTAAGACCTCAGGAAGACAGCCTGAGGTCATTCCCCGGAAAAAAACCACCAGTTCCTCGTCATTCTGAGGCCCCGGAGGGGCCGAAGAATCTAGACCCTTCGCTGGCGCTCAGGGTGACAGGAGGGTTTTCTTTAATCTTCAGTTTTCAATTTTCGGTTTGGATTTTTATTTTTCCTTGCTTCCATCCTTCTGCCAGGCACTGTAGCCGCAGGCTTCAGCCTGCGTTAAAGAGCGCCAGCTAAAGCTTGCGGCTACATTTCCGGGGTTTTGGGGTTTCGGTGCAAATAGTGACCCTCAATTGCCTCACATTCCGGCAACAAACCGGGATCCCGAGCCCAGGCCTCGTTTCCCGGTCCTCCCTGAGGAACCCCCATTCCCCCTCTCCCCCTCGGGGGGAGAGGGAAGGGTGAGGGGGCCTGCATCTTCCTGCTTGGTTCCCGGAGGTCCTGCCAAGGGGGCCCTATAGTCCTCCTCCCTGACAGGAGAAAAGCGCCTGCCAGGGCTTTCAGGGGACGACAATCTGTTCTCTTGCCGCCAGACCGGCCAGCACCTCCACTTGTTTGCCGATTCGCCGTCCCAGTTTCACTTGGCGGCGGATGAGACGCCCCTTCTCCAGGACCTCCACCATGCTGAGCTGGCCTACCCGCTGCACCGCGGCCTCAGGGATCAGCAGCCGCCGGGTCCTGCCCACCGGCACATACAGCCGGGCATACATGCCCGGCACCAGGGAGGGGACCGGGGCCGCCTCACCCTCCTGGCCGCGGGGGAGGGCCAAGATGCCGGTGCGCACCTTGAAGGTGCGGCTGGCGGCGGCGCTGATGGGGAAGATTTCCGCCAGGGTGGCCTCCCCTGTGAGCTGAGCCGCCGGCACCTCAAAGCGCACCGGCAGGCCGATTTTGAGTTTGTCCCGGTAAGTTTCGTTCACTTCCCCTTCAATCTGCAGGGTGTCCGGGGCGTACAGGGTGATCAAGGGCTGGCCGGGCTGGGCCAGGTCCCCCACCGCCACCCGCCGTTCGGCCACCACCCCGGCCAGGGGCGCCCTGAGGAGGGTATAGTCCTTAAAGACCGCAGCCTCCTTCACCCGGGCCCGGGCTTGGGCCAGCGCCGCCCGGGCGGCCTGATATTTCGCCTCCAGGGCTTCAAATTCCCGGGGGCTGACCGCGCCTTCCCGGAGCAGCCGGCGGTAGCGCTCATAATCGGCGGCGACCTGGGTTAGTTGGGCCCGGGCCTGACGCACGCCAGCTTGCGCCTGCCGCACCCTGGCCCGGTACTCCGGCCCCTGCAGATATACCAAAGGCTCACCCAGCCTGACCCGCTGGCCCGCGTCCACCAGGACCGCCTTCACCCGTCCCGGCACC
>JAFDHU010000136.1 GCA_019308625.1 Deltaproteobacteria bacterium | reverse complement strand
TCCAACAGCACTTGGCCGGGATAAACCAAGGTGCCCTCCAGAGTGGGCAAATTGGGGGAGGGCATCACCCAGGGCAGGCCGGTCTGGTCAAAATACCAGCCGCGGCGCCAGCCGGCCGCGGGAATCACCTCCAGGTCGCAGCCCAGGTTTTGGGTTACATTGTAGTAGCGGGCCAACTCCCCCAGGGTGAAGCCGTGCCGCATGGGCAGAGGATAGGGTCCCACAAAGGAGGCCCACTCCGGCTTGAGCAGGTTGCCCTCCACCTGAGTGCCGCTGATGGGGTTGGGCCGGTCCAGCACCGTCACTTTGACCCCGACTTCGGCCGCCGCAGCCATAAGCCGGGCCAAAGTAGCACCGTAGGTGTAAACCCGGGTGCCCACGTCCATCAGGTCCACCAGCACCACGTCCACTTCCCGCAGGACCTCTCGGGGCGGCTCCAGACGGGGACCGTATAAACTGATCACCGGCAGGTTGAGACGGGCGTTTCGGGTATCGGGGGAGGACACCATGTTGTCCTGCTTCTCCCCTGCGAAGCCGTGCTGGGGCCCGAACAGGATCTTAAGCTGGCCGGGGAAGCGGGCAGCGATGAGCTCCGGCGCGGGGCGGTAGTTGCGGTCAATGCTGGCGGGGTGGCTCAACAGCGCCAGTTTGGCCCCCGCGGCCCAGCGCGGCGGCTCTGTCAGAAACATCTCCAGTCCGGAAATCATCCGAGTCATTGCCTGGAAAGGATGCTTTAGGAATTGATAGAGCCTTAGGAGTTTCCTGGAGGACTGGTTGATCTATCTGCGCCCGGCTTTGGGGGTAGGAAAAAATATTGGGGCCCTTCTCCTTCTCTTAGGCTCTCGATATTTTCTGGCAAGTACCGGCAAACACCAGAAAAAGAGGCCTAAAACTCCGCTTCCTCCCGCTTCAGCACCGGGCGCATCATGAGAATCACGTCGTGGGTCATGCCGTCTTTGCGGATGAAGTAATCCTCCAGGGTGGCTCGGACTTCAAACCCCTTCTCCCGGAAGGCCTTGATGACCTTTTTGTGTTCGGCGATGATTTCCGCCTTCAGCCACTGGAGACCTTCCTTCATGGCAATGTTGATGAGCTCATCCAGCAGGGCGGAGCCCAATCCCAGGTTGCGGAAGGGGCGGGACACGAAGATGCGGATTTCACCGATATGTTTGGCGGAGTGCTTGCCGCGGTGCAAGGTAGCGTCGGCCACCAGTTGGTTGTTTTCCAAATCTACCGCCACCAAGGGCAGCACCTTGCGGTAATTGATATGGTCCACCCAGAAATTTACCAGGTTGATGTCCTTGACATCCTGTTTCAAGAAGCGAGTGTCCTCCTCCGGCGCCTCCTGAAACAATCTGACGAGATTTTCCCGATCCTGTTCATTCAGGAAGCGAAACATCACCCGCTTGCCGTTTTTCAGGGTGATGAACTTGCGGTAGGCCACATAGTTGATCATGAACGTCTCCGGGCACAAAAGGTAATGGTGGCATCATATCGCCTGCTCCGAATTTGTCAAGGTGAGCTGCCCAGCCCGGACGCCTCGCCATAACTTAGCGAAATTGCTGAATAAAAAATTTTTCACCTCCACTTGTTGGTTGATTCCAATAAGTTAGCCGTTTTTTCACCCCCCTTTTTCAGACGCCTGCAGATTTTCACGAAAAAGGGAGAATGCACGAGATTGACCGGATGACCTCCCTGGGTAGCCGGTGCCGGGCGTGGCAGTGAACTTTCCTTAGCCAAAACTTAACCTGTTGATTTATCAGTAATAACCAGCTTTGGGAAAAGTCCCACTGTTGTCGCCTTCCCCCTTTTTCTAGTCATTTTTTTTTCCAGAGAAGGGTTAAAATCCATTTCCCGTCATTCCCTTTGACTGAGGGGGGGGTGGGAGCTACCATGCCCTCACCAAAGCACTTGGGGGGAGCATGGACGAAATTTGGGAAACGGTAAAGGCCCATCTGAAAGACCGCGTTTCCCCTTCTGGGTTTGCCCTCTGGCTGGAGCCCCTCAAGGCGGAAAAGGGTCCCGGAGGGGAGCTCCTGCTGCAGTGTCCCAATCAGTTTGCCCTGCGCTGGGTGCATTCCCATTACCTGCCGTTCATCCAGCAGATATTGGCCAATCTGGGCACGGATCTGCGCATCAGGCTTTCCGCCATCCCACCGGCAGTCAGGGAGCCGGGTCCGTCTCTGCCGCCGCCGGCGCAGCCGTTGCTTTTCAGTGCCAAGGTCGGAGGGCGCCAAATTAACCGCAATTTCACTTTTGAGCGGTTTGTAGTGGGTTCCTCCAATCGCTTGGCCTTTCAGGCCTCCCAAGCTTTGGCCCGGAATGACACCTTTTATAAAGGCGTGCTGTTCCTTACCTCCGGTCCGGGTCTGGGCAAAAGCCATCTTTCCCAGGCGGTGGGCAATTATCTGAACCAGGCCAACTCCCATATCAGGATTTTTTACATCACCGCCGAGGACTTCACCAACGACATGGTGTGGTCTTTAAAAAACGGCGGCATGTCGCGTTTCAAGGAGCGCTACCGCAAAGGCTGCGATGTGCTGCTGCTGGAGGATGTGCATTTCGTCAGCGGCAAGGAGAAGATCCAGGCGGAGCTTTGCTATACTTTGGACACCCTCATGGACCGCCACAAGCGCATTGTGTTTACCAGTTGCTACCTGCCGGGAGAGATTGCCCACCTGTCCCTGGAACTGCGCTCCCGGCTGACCGGCGGGCTTATCACCCCCATCGGGCCGCCTGACTTTCCCACCCGGGTTCAGATTCTGAGGCGGAAAGCCGAGGAACGGGGAGCCCGGGCCCCTGCCCAAGTGCTGGAATTTCTGGCGGAGCATATCGCTGACGATGTGCGGCGTTTGGAAAGCGCTTTGGACTGCCTGGCGGCCCGGGCTACTTTGCTCAATGAACCCATCAGTCTGAGAGTGGCCCGGGAAGTGCTCCACGATCTCCAGGCCGTGGAACGCCGTCTCAGCGTCCCGGAGATCCAAAAAATTGTGGGGGATTACTATAAGGTGAGCCTGCCAGAGATGCTGGGGCGGTCCCGTCAGAAGAAGCTGGTGCGGGCCCGCCAGATGGCCATTTATTTTTCCCGGCTATACACTCAGAAAACCACCGCGGAGCTGGGGCGGCTGTTCCAAAGAAGTCACGCCTCCGTGGTTCATGCCCTGCAGACCCTGGAGCGCGACCGGCAGCTTCAGCCCCGGGTGGCGGAGGAAGTGAAGTTTCTGGAAAAGAAGCTGGCCCAGGCGCAGGTTACTGGGAGGGGTACATGGCCCAGTCCTCGCACCGATGCTTGATGACCTTGCCCTCCACAATGAAAACGATGTCTTCGGCGATATTGGTGGCCAAGTCGGCGATGCGCTCCAAATTGCGCACCACAATGATAAAGTGATGCAGCCGCGTCACCCATCTGCTTTTCTCAATCATTAAATCCAGAATCTTCTGGATGTATTCATCGTCCAGGAGATCCACCTCCACATCCCGCTGACAGACCTGTACCGCCAGCCGGGGGTCCTGGTGAACAAAGGCCTCAATACTGGTGCGCACCATGCCCAAAGCAATGTCGGCCATGACCTTGAGGTCCACCGGCAGCTCTACCGGGTCGCGGCTGTTCAGCTCCAAGGCCCGCTCGGCGATGTTCACGGCTTGGTCGCCGATGCGCTCCAGTTCTGTGGCAATGCGGATGGTGGCCACAATCAGCCGCAGGTCGGTAGCCAGGGGTTGGCGCAGAGCCAGGAGCTTGAAGGCCTTGTCCTCAATTTCCAGCTCCAGCCGGTTAAGGTTGATGTCATCGGTGATCACCTCCCGAGCCAAGTCAGAATTGCGGACGGTCACCGACATGATGCTTTTTTGGACCGCAGCCTCGGCCATGGTCGCCATGCGTAGCAGAGACTGCTTCAGGTCCTCCAATTCCTGGTCAAACTGCCTGACCATCTGCATGGGAGCCGCCATTGCTACCAACCCCTATCATTTCTTTTCTTAACTAAAATAATATACAATAATTCGCCTTAGGGCAAATTTTCTTAAGGAAATTTCTGTCATACTTTTAAAAAGATAAATATTTTTTGCCTTCCGGGACCCAAATGGCTTCCGGTCCCGGAAAGCAACCGCCCGACAAAGCTGGTCGCCGCGGAAAAATTGTATTTCCCCGGAAAATTTCCATGAACATTGCAGTTATCGGTCCCGGAGCCTTGGGGTGTCTTTTGGCGGCCCGGCTGTTTGCCGCGGGGGAGCCGGTATGCCTGGTGGATTACCGGCCGGAGCGGGCCCGGGCCTTGCGGGAGCAGGGCATTCTGTTCACCGACCTGGACGGCTCCCGGGAGGTTTTGTCCATCCCCGTGGTTCTGCCCGGGGAGCTTGCCCCCGTCGATTTGACCATCCTCACGGTCAAGGCCCATCAGACTGCTGCTGCGGCCCGGCATCTGCCGGAACTGCTGGCCTCAGGCGGCCTGGCTCTGACTTTGCAAAACGGCTTGGGCAACTTGGAGCACCTGGCCGCAGTGGTGGGGCCGGCCCGCCTGCTGGCAGGCGTCACCTTTGTGGGGGCCACCCGGCCCGCCGATGGTCAGGTGATCTGGGCCGGCCGGGGGGCCACGCTGATCGGCGCACCGACCGGCTCCCGGGTGGCCCCCGGGGAAGCGGAGCAGGTGGCTGAAGTGTTCCGCCGGGCCGGGCTTCCCTGTCAGGTGCGAAAGGACATTGAGGCGGCCCTGTGGGAGAAACTGGTGGTGAATGTGGCCAT
>JAFDHU010000135.1 GCA_019308625.1 Deltaproteobacteria bacterium | reverse complement strand
CTCACCGGCTTAAGAATCACCGAGGCGAACACCACTTTGGGGTCGCCGCCTTCAGCCCGGAGAAGCTCTCCGGCGTACTTGACAGCCCGCTCCAGGCGCTCCTGCGCCGGGGCATCGCCGGCCAGCAGACCTTTCACCCGTTCCAGAAGCAGTTCCCGGAAGGTCTGCATGGCCTTCTTTTCCTTGACCAGCTCCGGCACGCACTTCTCGGCGTACTGACACCACTCGGCGCAGCCCAGCTCAATTTTGGGATTGTAAAACAGGTGGCCGCACCAGGCGCAGCGCCGCCGGGTGTCGTCCTTAAAAAACTCGATTTCCGCCCCGCACTTGGGACACTCCACGGTGAAGATGTCTCCGGGCTTCCAGTGGCGGGTATCCTGACCAGGGCATTTAATCTGTTCCATGGATTGCCTCACTTGCCTTTGATCTTCAACTGCTGCACCACCTGGCCGGTGGCTGCCAGAGTGCAGATGCTCACTGGCAGCACCTTGCCGGCGGCCACCATGGCTTGGCGCACCACCTGTACCAAACCTTGGCAACAGGGGACCTCCATGTTGACAATGGTGATACCCTGGATGTCGTTTTCCTTCAGGATGGCGGTGAGCCGGGCCACGGCTTCCTCCTGGTCCTCAAACTTGGGGCAGCCGCAAACCACGGCCCGGCCTGCCAGATAACGGGCGTGGAAGTCCCCCGCGGCAAAGGGGGCACAGTCCGCCGCCACCAGTAGCTCGGCGCCCTTGAGAAAGGAGGCCTGAGCAGATACCAGCTTGAGCTTCACCGGCCAGTGACTTAAGGCCGAGGGGGCCGCCTCGGGGGTTTCCCGGCGCTCCAACTTACGCATCTGACTGCTCGGGCAGACAAACACCGGCTCTTCTACCGCCGCGGTGGGAGCCGCATGTTCCCCGTGCTCCAGGGCCGCAGGTGAACCGGGGGCCGGCCCCACGAATTCCTCCGCCTCCCGCTCCTCAATGGTCAAAGCCCCTTGGGGGCATTCGCCCATGCAGGCTCCCAGCCCGTCGCAGAACTTTTCCGCCACCAGGCGGGCTTTGCCGTCCACGATTTCAATGGCGCCCTCGGCGCAGGAGGGCACGCACAAGCCGCAGCCGTCGCACTTTTCCTCGTCTATGACGATAATTTTCCGTTTAGCCATGATGACTTCCTTACCCGAAGGCTAAACCGCCTTCAGCCCGGCCTTTATTTTTAATATAACTAAAAAATTTCGCCATGCCCTGACCTAAGTCAACTGAGGGAAAAATTCGTTCGCCTTCCCGGGAAAGAGTGTGACGGCCCGGATTTACTGCGGGCGGCCTGAGGCCTGTTGCAGTAGCTTAAGAAATTCTGGAGGGAAGGTGCCGCCCAGTTTTTCTGCCTGCCGCACATCCTCCCAGGCCTTGCCGTAGTCCTTTTTGGAATAATAGGCCACGGCCCGGTTCTGATAGGCGATGGCCCATTTGGGCTTCAGGGTCAGGGCCTGGGTGAAATCGGCGATGGCCCGGCCAGAATCACCTTTCTGGGCATAAATCAGACCGCGGTTGAGGTAGGCTTCGGCCAGCCTGGGGTTCAAGCGGATGGCCTGGTTGTAGTCCGCCAAGGCCCGGTGGTCCTGACCCTGCTGCTTGTAGGCCACCCCCCGGTTGACATACACTTCGGCCTTGCCCGGGGCGATTTTCAAAGCCCGGTTGAAATCCGCCATGGCCCGGTCAGGGTCGTCCTTTTGCAAGTAAAGAATCCCCCGGTTGTAATACGCCAAGGCCAAGTGAGGGTTTAATTTCAGGGCCCGGTTATAATCGGCCAAGGCCAGGTTCGCCTTTCCCGAATCGCCGTACACCACTCCCCGGGCCAGATAAGCTTCTGCCATTTTCGGATTCAGGGCCAAAGCCTTGTTCAGGTCGGATAAAGCCCGGGCGGGCTTCCCCAGATGACGGTAGACTACGCCCCGGGTATAGTGGGCCTCAGCGGAGCCGGGATTAGTCTTCAGGGCCCGGGTGAGATCCGCAGCGGCGGCCTCATACCTGCCTTCGGCCAGGGATCGGATGCCCCGATTGAGATAGTAGGCGCTCAGATCCTTTTGGGATTCGGCTGCCGTACCGGTCAAACTGCTGCCGCAAATCCCCAGAATCAGCGCCGCACCGAGAACCGTAATCAGTTTTTTCATGGCATTATTCCTTTCCCATCAAAATCAGGACCCTTCGGTCCCTTTCACGGGTGTGCCAAGGACACCGGAAGCCCCCGGTCAGACCGCTACCCGTCTTCATCAGGTTGCAACAGTTCCGCCAAATAGTGCAAGCCCAGCGCCGGTCGGTGCCCGGCGGCCACGGCCCGTAAGTGCAGCAGACAACTCAAGTCCAGGGACACCAACAGGTCCGGATGCTGGTAACTGAAAGGCCCGCCAAAGCCGCAGCAGGCGTAATACGGGGACACCTCCCTAAGGGTCAGGCCCTGCACCTGGGCCAGCACCCGGGTCGCCGCAGGACACACCCCTAGCCGCTTGGCCTTGCAGGAGCGATGCAGCGCCAAAACACCGGCAAAGGCCGTCTTCCAGGGGAGGGGGGAGCGGGCCGCCAGCCATTCGCTCAGCTCCAGAATGCGAGCGGCGACTCTTTCGGCCTGCCGCCTTTCGGCCAGACCCTCGGCCAGCTCCGGATAGTGATGCCTGACCATCAGGGTACAGGAGGGGCTGGGGCAGACGATGTCTCCCTCCCCGCCGAAGACCCGCAGAAAATGCCGCATGAGCCGGCGGGCAGTGGCCAAATCCCCCACCGTCAGGGCAAACTGGCCGCAGCAGGTCTGCTCGGCCGGATATTCCCAGGCCACCCCCAGACGATCGAACAGGCCTGCCACCTGCAGAGCCGCCTCCGGAGCCTGCTGATCCACGTAGCAGGGCACGAAAAACTGTACCGGCATCCATCCTCTCCCAGTCAGGCCTTCGTTGTTCTTTATCATAATGCAGCGAGCCGGGGTAGGCTCCTTTTCCTTGACAGAAATGGGGGAATTTTTTAAAATTTTGAAAATTCTTGGAATAACAAGCAGTTGAATTACAAAAGGACATGGCTCAACTGACGGCTCAAATCCTGGTGATTGATGACGATCAGGCCTTGCGGGAGGCTTGTTATCAAATCCTGGCCCGCCAGGGGTTTCAGGTGGAGACGGCCGCCAGCGGCAACCAGGGCCTGGCTCTGCTGGAGCGGGCCTCCTTTGACGTCATCCTGCTGGATTTGGTGATGCCCGACATGGACGGCCTGGAGGCCTTGAGACGTATCAAGGCCATGGACACCGACAGCGAGGTCATCATCATCAGCGGCTACGGCACCATCCCCTCGGCAGTGGAATCCATCAAGGCCGGGGCCTTCCATTTTCTCTCCAAGCCCTTTGCCCCGGACGACCTGCGGCACCTGGTGGCCCGGGCTTTGGAGAAGCGCCGCCTGAACCTGGAAAACATCTACCTGCGCCAGGAACTGAAATCCAAAGACGGCTTGGCCACGGTGGTCTACCAAAGCGAGGCCATGGCCCGGGTCATGGAGATGGCCAAGCGGGTGGCGGCCACCGACAGCACCGTGCTCATCACCGGCGAGTCCGGCACCGGCAAGGGCCTGGTGGCCCAAAGGATTCATCAGATGAGCCCCCGGGCCCGGCGTCCCTTCATTACCGTGGACTGCGGCACCCTGGTGGAGACCTTGTTTGAAAGCGAGCTTTTCGGCCACGTCAAAGGGGCTTTCACCGGCGCGGACGCCAACAAAATCGGCAAGTTTGAGCTGGCCCAGCACGGGACCCTGTTTTTTGATGAAATCAGCAATATCAGCCTGGAGGTGCAGGCCAAGCTGCTGCGGGCGGTGGAGGAGCGCAAGGTTTCCAAGGTGGGCAGCCATCGGGTAATTACCGTGGATGTGCGCATCATCGCGGCCACCAACAAGGATCTGTCCCAGGCCATCAAGGACGGCACCTTCCGGGGCGACCTGTTTTACCGCCTGAATGTGGTGAACATCCAGATACCCCCATTGCGGGAGCGCAAAAGCGACATCCCCATCCTGGCCCAGCATTTTCTGGAGAAATACACCAGCCGCCTGCGTAAGCCCATTCAGGGCATCTCGCCGGAGGCCATGGACCTCATCATTAAACACGACTGGCCCGGCAACGTGCGGGAACTGGAAAACACCATGGAGCGCTTGGTGGTGTTGAGCAACGGCCCCATGCTGGAGCCCGCGGACTTGGCCTATGCCGGCCTGTTCACCGATCAGTTCCCTGAGGGCCAGGCGGTCACCCTCCGGGATTTGGAGCGGGAGCATATCCTGAGAACCCTGAAAAAATTCGCCCAAAACAAAAGCGAAGCCGCCCGGGCCTTGGGCATAGACCGCAAAACCCTCAGAGCCAAACTCAAGCGCTATCGCATCATTGACGCTTAGGCTTCGGCCGCCCCCAAACGGGGTCCGGCTTCCTTCCGGGAGTCCGGCTACTTGGGCCCCGCCCTCAGGCGTCGGCCCGTTTCTCTCTCCATGACCGACCAGCCGCCTTGCCATACCATCTGCTGAGCCCGAGCCTATGGCCGCCTTCCGCCCCACGGCCCGCCACGGTCTGATTCTGGCTTACGGCGCCGGAACCCTGGCGGGTCAGGTGCTGATACTGCGGGAGCTGCTGGTGCTCTGCCAGGGCCAGGAGCTGAAGCTGGCCCTGGGACTGTGGTGCTGGCTCCTCTGGACCGGCCTGGGGAGCCTGGCCGGCGGCTGGCTGGTGGCTCGTCGTTCGCCCTCCCTGGGCTCCCTGGCCCTGCTGCTGTTTCTCCTGGGCTGGCTCCTGCCTGGAACCATCCTGGGGGCCCGGTGGCTCCCCCAGGTCCTGGGGCTGCCGATGGGACAATCCCTGGGCCCGGAAACCACCCTGCTGTTGTTCCTGCTTCTGCTGGCGCCCTTCGGCTTGGTTTCTGGCTGTTTTTTCCCCTTTGCCTGCCGGGTGCAGCCGGCAGCCGACCTGAATGGGGCTATCGGCCGCACCTACGCCACTGAGGCCCTGGGGGCCGCCCTGGGTGTGGGAATCCTGCAGATGGTGCTGATGGGGCAGTTTGCCAATCTGACCCTGGGGCTGGGCACCGGCCTGGTCCTGACAGGGCTGGCCGCCGGGCTGAGCCGCCACCGGAAGTTTCTGGCCGGAGTGCTGCTCCTGGGATTGGCTTTGCTGCTGGCCCCGCAGTTGGAATGGTCCTCCCGCCAGTGGCAGTGGCCCGGCCGCCGTCTGGTGGCCCTGGCGGACAGCCCTTACGCCCTCCTTACGGTCACCCGGGAGAAAGAGCAGCTCAGCTTTTTTGCCAATCATGTGTGGCATTTCACCCATCCGGACGCCTTTTCCGCCGAGCATGCCGTGCATCCTGCGCTGTTGGAACATCCCCGCCCCGAGGTAGTGTTACTGCTGGGCGGGGGGGTCGCCGGTCTGGTGTCAGAGGCCCTCAAACATCCTTCCATCAAACGGCTGGACTACGTGGAACTGGACCCGGAGCTGGTGCGCTTGGCCGTCCGGCTGATGCCTGCCACCGGCCGCATCCTTTCCCATAATCCCCGGGTGCGGGTCTATTACCTGGACGCCCGCCGGTTTCTGTCCCACACCGATCAGCGCTATGACGTCATCCTCCTCAACCTCCCGGAGCCTGCCAGCGCCCAACTGAATCGCTTCTACAGCCTGGAGTTTTTCAAGGCCGTGGCCCGCCATCTGAACCCCGGCGGGGTATTCAGCTTCGCTCTTACCGGCGGGGGAGGCGCCAGCCTCAACCCGGCCCGGGCCGCCTATCTGGCCTTGAGCTATAACACCCTGGGCCGGGTCTTTCCCGAAGTGATGGTCTTTCCCGGCGAGCGGGTGCGTTTTTTTGCCTCCGTCACTCCGGGCGTGCTCCGGGATGATCCCCGGGCACTGGTGGCCCGCCTGAAGGAGCGGGAGCTTAACCTGCAATATGTGCGGGAATACTACCTTTTTGCCGACCTGGCCCCCTCCCGGCGGCTTTTCCTGAAGGCCGTGCTAAAGCAGCAGCCGGTGGAAGTGAACACCGACCTGGGGTTGCGGGGCTACTTCTATGATCTGATTCTCACGGGAGCCAGAGAAGGTTTGCCTCTCAAGGGGTTTTTGCTGGCTTTGCGCAGGCTTCCTGCCTTTGTTCCCTGGCTTGCCCTGGCTCTGGTTTTGGGAGTCCTCTGGCTGGCTGTCCGGAGGCGGCCGGGGCTTTACTGCCTGATGCAGGTACTGCTCATGGGTCTGGGGACCATGGCCCTGGAGGTGGCGGCCCTGGTCCTTTATCAGGTGTACCTGGGTTACCTTTATCGGCAGCTCGGCTTGCTCATCGCAGCCTTTATGGTGGGGCTGGCGGCCGGCGGGATCTGGGGAGCGAAATTTGCAGCACCCGCCCGCGCTCTGACCCGGCCTCTGGCCAGACTGCAGGGCGCCTTGGCGGTTCTTATACTGACTCTGGCAGGCCTGTTAACGATTACCGGGGGATGGGCCTGGCAGCCCCCGGAGCTGCTCCTCCAAGCCGGTTTTTTTCTCCTTTTGTGTCTGGCTGGATTCGCCGGGGGGGGCATCTTTTCACTCAGCACGGCCCTCTGGCAACGACAGCTTCCGGACGCCCCCTTTGCCGGGGGCCTGTTTTACGCCGTGGATCTTTTGGGGGCTACGGGAGGGACTTTGGGCCTGAGCCTGATAGTCCTGCCGGTATGGGGAGTGATGCCGGCGCTGCTGGGGCTTGCAGCTTTGCACCTTGCCGCCGCCTTGCTTAGGCCCTGAGATCGGTCTTCTATCGGCGCAGGGCCAGGGACTTTGCAGTCCCCCCGCCCCTTCATCGCCAGCCTGAGTTCGCATTGACGGAAAAGTTCTGCGGGTTGCTGGGGTTGCCGGCGCTACTCGTAGCGGAACTCCTGGCCGAACTCACTGAAAGAGAAGGTGAGAAAGATGTGGTGGCCGTCAAAGTCCAGGACGCGCATGTCATCGCTCTGGCGCAGGTCCCGCAGGACCACCTGAAAGTGTTGGCCGTAGCGCTCCTTGCAGAGCTCTACGGGCAGTTCAAACCCCAGATACTTTTTGATTCCCTTGGCCTTGAGTTTCTCCACCAAGCCCGGGTCGGTGAAGGACTCGTAGGATGTCAGGAT
>JAFDHU010000002.1 GCA_019308625.1 Deltaproteobacteria bacterium | reverse complement strand
GGGCTCGGCCAAGGGGAAGGCCGAATTCTGAGATTCCCTCGGGACGTGGAATTGCGCATTTCCTTTCTCTACCACAAAGACCAGACGACGCTGAATCCCCCCCGTCCCATCCGCTCCTATCTGCTGTTCAAGTATTCCATGGATTATGCCCTGCTGCCCAATTTGCGGGTGGGACTGAGCGGTTTTTTATACCATCCCCCCGAGGAGGGGCTGTACTTCCGACAGCGCTACGGCGATACGGTGGTGGGGTTCGGCCCCGGCATCAAGTACGATTTGGGCCGTTGGAGCTTCACTTTTCAGAGCCAGCTCAACAGCGGCAGCCAGACCCGGCGGGAAGGGTTCCAGAACTGGTTCCGGGTCTGGTACGCTTTCTGATAAGCTGCTCAGTCACAGTTAATCCGCTTGCCAAGTTCTATTAGTGCTCACTCTCGCCCCCGCCTGTTGCCTGCAGTGCGTTTTGCCTCCCCCCTGATACCCGCGGTGTTTCTGCGCCGGGAAAAGCGCTTTCTGGCGGAAGTGGAACTGGCCGACGGCCGGCGGGGGTGGGTGCATGTGCCCAACTCCGGCGCCCTGACCGGCTGCCTGTCCCCCGGCCTGGAAATTCTCCTTACCCGGGAGGCGCGGCCGGGCCGCAAGACCGGCCACACCTGGCGTTTTTCGCGTATTCCCGGCGACGGCTGGACCTGCATTGACACCCTGGTGCCCAACCGTCTGGTGGCCCAGGCCCTGCGGGGGGCGGGACTCCCGGGTCTGCCGCCGCTCCTCAGCCTCAAGGCGGAAGTCGCCCTGCCCCCCGGCGGCCGCCTGGATTTCGTGGCGGATGCCGGGGACCGCCTGATATTCCTGGAAATAAAAAGCGTCACCTGGGTGGAAGACGGGGTGGCCCTGTTTCCCGACGGGGTGACCAGCCGGGGGCGGCGCCACTTGGAGCACCTCCAGGCGCTGGTGCGCCAGGGGCATGAAGCCTGGCAGGTCTTTCTGGTGCAGCGCCAAGACGCCACTCGCTTCCGACCCGCCGTCCAGGTGGATTCTGACTATGCTCGGGAGCTGGCCCGGGCCTACCAGCGTGGGGTGAATATCGCGGTTTTCCAGGAAAAGATAACGCCCCCCGAAATTACCCTTGCCGAAAGCCTGCCCTTTGATTTAATATTTTAGGCCGACGCCTGACACACTTGCGCCAGTTCCCCACGATGTCCGAGGACAAACCGCACCATGCTCACCAATGACCTGCGCATTTTTACGGGCAACGCCAACCCTGAGCTGGCCCAGAAAATTTGTGCGGAGCTTAAGATGCCGTTGGGCCAGGCCCTGGTATCCACCTTCAGCGACGGGGAAATCCGGGTGGAAATCGGGGAAAACGTGCGGGGCAAGGATGTTTTCCTGATCCAGCCCACCTGCCCCCCGGCCAACCAGAATCTGATGGAGCTGCTGATTATGATTGACGCGGTGAAAAGGGCCTCAGCCCGGCGCATCACCGCAGTCGTCCCCTATTTCGGCTATGCCCGACAGGATCGCAAGGTGGCGCCCCGGGTGCCCATCACCGCCAAGCTGGTGGCGGACCTGCTGACCACCGCCGGAGCCAGCCGCATCCTCACCATGGATTTGCACGTGGGCCAAATCCAGGGCTTCTTTGACATCCCGGTGGACAACCTCTACGGGTCGCCGGTGATGATTCCTTATATCTACGATAACTTCAAAAACGACCTGGCCATTGTTTCCCCCGACGCCGGCGGCGTGGCCCGGGCCCGGGCCTACGCCAAGCGCCTGGGCGCCAGCCTGGGCCTGATTGACAAGCGCCGGGATGCTCCGGGCAAGGCCAAGGCCCTGCACCTTATCGGCGACGTTCTGGGCAAGGAAGTGGTGATCATGGACGACATCGTGGACACCGCCGGCACTCTGACCCAGGCGGCGGAATTCATCATGGGCCACGGGGCCCTGAACGTCAACGCCTGCTGCACCCACGCGGTGCTCTCCGGTCCGGCGGTGAGCCGCATCCAGGAGTCCGCCCTGAAGCGGCTGGTGGTGACCGACACCATTCCCTTGTCCGAAGAAGCCCGGAGCTGCTCCAAAATCGTGCAGCTTACGGTAGCCCATCTGCTGGCCCGGGCCATCCTCAACATCCATCGGGAGGATTCCATCAGCTCCCTGTTTGAAATCCATTTCTAGGCCGTTCCCCTTCCCTGCGGCTTTCCGGGCTTCCGTTTCCGCTGCCGATGTCCTGCCAGGAGTATTCCCTACCGCGGCTTCCCTTTCCCCGGTTTTTAAGCAGTCCGGCCGCGGGGCTGGGGCGGCTGCTGCCACACCTCCAGCCAGATTTAAAGAAGTGAGTTTTTAGTCCTTTGAGCCTTTCTTCTTAAAGCGCATTGCATCTTGGGATGGTTTGGAATAAATTTATTTTTTTTAGGTAGGTTCTATGGCTTTGATTCGCGCCGTACGGGGCATGAAGGATATTCTGCCGCCGGAGTCCGGCCGCTGGCAATGGGTGGAGCAGGTGGCCCGGGAGGTGTTCGCTCTTTACGGCTACCGGGAGATGCGCCTGCCGCTTCTGGAGCGCACCGAGCTTTTCGCCCGCTCCATCGGCGCGGACACCGATATCGTGGCCAAGGAGATGTACACCTTCACTGACCGGCGCGGGGATTCCCTGACTTTGAGGCCGGAAGCCACCGCCCAGGTGGTCCGGGCCTTTCTGGAGAACCACCTGGAGAAAGGCGCGGGGGTGAAGAAGTATTTTCTCATCGGCCCCATGTTCCGCTACGAGAGGCCCCAGAAAGGGCGCTACCGGCAGTTCCATCAGATCAACTGTGAAGCTCTGGGCTCCGACGCCCCGGAGCTGGATGCCGAAGTGATTCTCCTTCTCTGGGACCTTCTGAGCCGCCTGGGGCTGAAGACCTTGACCCTGCTCATCAACTCCCTGGGCTGTCCGGCATGCCAGGTAGAATTCAGGGACAAACTGAAGGCTTTTCTGTTCAGTCGGGAGGGCTGGTGCCCGGACTGCCTCCGCCGCCGGGAGGTCAACCCTTTGCGGGTGCTGGATTGCAAATCCCAACGGTGCCGGGAGCTCATGCAGCAGGCGCCGCTGCTGCGGGACTGCCTGTGCCAGGCCTGCCGCCGCCATTATGCCCGGACCCTGGAGCTTCTAAGCCGCTTCGGGGTGGAGGTGGTGGAGCAGCCCCGCCTGGTCCGGGGCCTGGACTACTATACCCGCACCGCGTTTGAAGTGACCGCCACGGGCTTGGGAGCCCAGGATGCGGTGGCCGGAGGCGGCCGCTACAACGGCCTGGTGCGGGACCTGGGGGGACCGGATATGCCGGGGATAGGCTTTGCCATCGGCGAGGACCGGCTCATGGAAATCCTGCCGGCGGAAGCGGTGCGGGAGGAGGAGCGGGGCATCTTCCTGGCGGCTCTCGGCCCTGCGGCCCGGGAAAAAGGCCTGGATCTGGTGCAGGAGTGGCGGCGCCAAGGCCTGGTGGCCCAGATGGACTATGAGGACCGGTCGCTTAAGGCCCAGATGTCCCTGGCGGATCGGCTGGGGGCCAAATGGGTGGTGATTCTGGGAGACCGGGAGCTGGCCGGAGGCCAAGCCGTGCTGCGGGATATGGACACCGGCTCCCAGGAGTCGGTTCCCCTCGGGGAGCTCAATATCGTACTCAAGCACAAGTCAGCCATAAAGGAAGGAAACTGAGGTGCTGGAATCTTTAGGGGGGCTTAAGCGCACCCATTCCTGCGGGGACTTGCGGCCCGAAAACCTGGGCCAGGAAGTGGTGCTCATGGGATGGGTGCAACGCACCCGGGACCACGGCGGCCTGATTTTCGTGGATTTGCGGGACCGGGAGGGTATCACCCAGGTGGTGTTCAATCCGGAAATCCAGCCGGACGTCCACACCAAGGCCCATGTGCTCCGGGATGAGTGGGTCATCGCGGTGCGCGGGGTGGTGCAGCTCCGGCCGCCGGACATGGTGAACCCGCAGTTGGCCACCGGGGAAATCGAGGTCCTGGCCGAGGAGCTGCGCCTGCTGAACAAGGCCAAAACCCCGCCCTTTGAGCTGGAAGACTACCGGGTGGACATCTCCGAGGCCCTCCGGCTGAAATACCGCTATCTGGACCTGCGGCGCCCCATGGTCATGCGGCACATTCTGTTCCGGCACCGGGCCGCCCAGGTGACCCGGGAGTATCTGAACCGACAGGGCTTCATTGAGGTGGAGACCCCCATCCTCACCCGCAGCACGCCCGAGGGGGCCCGGGACTACCTGGTGCCCAGCCGGCTGAATCCGGGCCACTTCTACGCCCTGCCCCAGTCGCCCCAGCTTTTCAAGCAGCTCCTGATGATGGCCGGCCTGGAGCGCTACTATCAGTTGTGCCGCTGCTTCCGGGACGAGGACCTCCGGGCCGACCGGCAGCCGGAGTTCACCCAGATTGACCTGGAGATGTCCTTTGTCACCGAAGAGGACATCTTCCGGGTGGTGGAGGGTCTCATGGCTGCCCTGTTCCAGGAGCTGCTGGGGGTGAAGCTGCAGGTGCCCTTCCCCCGCCTGACATACCAAGAATGCCTGGAGCGCTTCGGCCTGGAACGCCCCGAGGTGCGCTTCGGCCTGGAATTGCGTGACCTTACCGATCTGGCCCGGGAGGCGGAGTTCCGGCAGTTCCGGGAAGTGGTGGAACGGGGCGGCCAGGTCAAGGCCCTGTGCGGCCCCGGGCTGGCCAAACTCTCCCGCAAGGAACTGGACGACCTGATTGCCCTGGCCGGGGTTTACGGCGCCCGGGGCATGGCCTGGGTGAAGATCCAGGCCAACGGCTGGCAGTCCCCCTTGGCCAAGTATTTCCCCGAAGGGGTGAAGGAAGCCATCAATTCCCGGCTGGGGGCCAAGGAAGGGGATCTGCTGCTGTTTGTGGCCGATGAGCCGCTGGTGGCCAGCAGTTCCCTGGGGCACATCCGCCTGCACCTGGGCCACCGGGAAGGACTCATCCCCCAAGACACCTACAGCCTGGTGTGGGTCACCGAGTTCCCTCTCCTGGAATACGACCCGGAGGAGCGCCGCCATGTGGCGGTGCACCACCCCTTCACCGCGCCCTGGGAGGAGGACATCCCCCTCTTGGACACCGATCCCGGCAAGGTGCGGGCCCGGGCTTATGATTTGGTGCTCAACGGCCAGGAAATCGGGGGCGGCAGCATCCGCAACCACCGCCGGGAGGTGCAGGACAAGGTCTTCCAGGTGTTGGGCCTCTCCCGGGAAGAGGCGGAAGAGAAATTCGGCTTCCTGCTGGAAGCCCTGGAGTACGGGGCCCCCCCGCACGGCGGGGTGGCTTTCGGGTTTGACCGGTTGGTGGCCATTCTCTGCGGGGCCAAGTCAATTCGTGAAGTGATTGCTTTTCCTAAGACCCAGAAAGCCAGTTGTCCGGTGACCCGGGCGCCGGCCAAGGTGGAGGCGGAACAACTCCTGGAGCTGGGTCTGAGGCTGGAGAAATAAGGGAACCAGAGGGAACTGCCGGGGGCCTAAGCCCAGGCGGACCTTTGCACCCCCTCAAATCGCCGGCAAATCCCTAGCCGGGCAGAAAAAGGACGGAAGGAACATCATGGCACGCTGGAATCCGGATCGTCGGCTTTTAGACCATGAACACAGCCACTTTTGGCAGCACCGCCTGGTGGATGTGGATGAACCCAATCTGATGCGGGACGTTTTTCCGTACACGGAAATCAGCCGCATTGACTTTGACTATAAATTCGTCATGCCCCAGCCGCCGGCGCAGATGTTTATCACGGACACCACCTTCCGGGACGGCCAGCAGGCCCGGCCACCCTACACCGTGAAGCAGATTGTGGACATCTTTGATATGCTGCACCGGCTGAGCGGGCCCAAGGGCATCATCCGCCAAAGCGAGTTCTTCCTGTACAGCGCCAAGGACAAGGAGGCGGTGGAGCGCTGCCGGGAGCGGGGCTACCTGTACCCGGAAATCACCGGGTGGATCCGGGCCAACCCCAAGGACCTGACCTTGGTGAAGGACATGGGCCTCAAAGAGACCGGCATCCTGACCTCGGTGTCGGATTACCACATCTTTCTCAAGCTCGGCTGGGACCGGCGCCGGGCCCTGGAGGAGTATCTGTCCATTGTCAGGGCCGCGCTGGAGCACGGTATTGTGCCCCGCTGCCACTTTGAGGATATTACCCGGGCCGACATCTATGGCTTCTGCATCCCCTTTGCCCTGGAGCTGATGAAGCTCCGGGAGGCCAGCGGGATAGACGTCAAAATCCGGCTGTGCGACACCCTGGGCTTCGGGGTGCCCTATCCCGGCGCGGCCCTGCCCCGCAGCGTTCCCCGGCTGGTGCGGGCCCTGATTGAGGACGCCGGCGTGCCCGAGCATCTGCTGGAGTGGCACGGCCACAACGATTTCCACAAGGGCTTCGTCAACGGCGTCACCGCCTGGCTGTACGGCTGCAGCGCAGTGAACGGGACGCTTTTGGGCTTCGGCGAACGCACCGGCAACACCCCCATTGAAGGCTTGATTATTGAGTACATCAGCCTGCGGGGCACCACCGACGGCATTGACACCACGGTGATCACCGACATCGCCGAGTATTTTGAGCACGAGCTGCACTACCGCATCCCGCCCAACTTCCCCTTTGTGGGCAGCAGCTTCAACGCCACCAGCGCCGGCATTCATGCGGACGGCATCCTGAAAAACCCGGAGATCTACAACGCCTTTGACACCGAAAAGATCCTGAAGCGGCCGCTCTCCATCACCATCACCGACAAAACCGGCAAGGCGGGCATCGTGCACTGGATCAACTCCAGGCTGCATCTGACCGGCGACAGGCAGGTGGACAAGATGCACCCCGGGGTGGTCAAAATCAACAAGCGCATCATGGAGTGGTATGAGGCCGGCCGGTCCACCTCCATCTCCAATGAGGAGATGGAAAGCCTGGCCCGGAAATACCTGCCGGAGCTGTTTGTGTCGGAGTTTGACCGGCTTAAAGAGAAGACCCGCAAACTGGCGGCGTACCTGGCGGAGGACCTGGTGACGCAAGAGGAAATCCGCTCCATGAACCCGGCCCTCCAGGAGCCGGTGATGCAGCGGGTGCTGGAAACCCACCCGTTCATCCAGTTTATGTATGTCACCGACCTGCAGGGGCGGAAAATTACCCGGAACATCACCCACATCGTGGACCGGGCCAAATATGAGACCATGGGCCTGGATGAGGATCTGTCCGACCGGCCTTGGTTTATTGAACCTCTGAAATCTGGCAAGGTGTATATTTCCGATTTTTACACCTCCCGTTACACCGGGGCGCTGTGCATCACGGTGAGCATGCCCATCCGGGATGACAATGACGAGATTCAGGGCATCCTGGGGATGGATATCCGGTTTGAGGACATGGTCAAAATGGAGGAGGACGGGGAGATTTAAAGGATTGCTGGCCTGTCAAGGCTGTCAGCCCTTTCAGGGTCGCATGCTGCCATTTTTTTACCAAAAGGCCCCGTTCCGGTCCCGGGCCGGCGTCGGCATCGGCTTGACCGCCCGCCGCCGCTGGGATATGGTGGAAGAAAGTCCTGGCAACTTAGTCCGTGATTTCGGGAAGAGAAAGCCGGGCACCGCTTTCGGTGTGCTCCGCCCTTGATTGGTCGCTGCCCTTTGATGGTGCCGAGGCGAAGGTGGTGCCCCAAAACCCACTCCCGTAAAAACTTCAGTAAATGAGGTGGGCTCATGGATGATTTGCAAAAATTGCTGGAGCTCAAGGCCAAGTATGAGGCCCAGGTGGAGAAGGTCCTGAAAAAGATGCCGGAGCGCAAGGCCGAGTTTGTCAACACCTCCGGCATTCCTGTGGACCGGGTATACACCCCCCTGGAGCTTAAGGATTTTGATTATGTGGAGAAGCTGGGCCTGCCGGGACTGTATCCCTTCACCCGGGGGGTGCAGCCCACTGCCTATCGGGGCCGCTTCTGGACCATGCGCCAGTACGCCGGCTTCGGCACCGCAGAGGAGACCAACGCCCGCTACCACTTCCTGCTGAAATCTGGACAGACCGGCCTGTCGGTGGCCTTTGACCTGCCCACCCAGATCGGCTACGACTCTGACCACCCCTTGGCCCAGGGGGAAGTAGGCAAGGTGGGGGTGGCCATTGATTCCCTGTGGGATATGGAGCGGCTCTTCCAGGGCATTCCTCTGGACCAAGTGAGCACCTCCATGACCATCAATGCCCCCTGTGCGGTGATTCTGGCCATGTATCTGGCGGTGGCCGAAAAACAGGGGGTGAGCTTTGACAAGTTGAGAGGCACGGTGCAGAACGATATCCTCAAGGAGTACCCTGCCCGGGGCACCTACATCTTCGGCCCCCGGCCCTCCATGCGCCTGATCACCGATATCTTCGCCTACTGCACTGAGCACGTGCCCCAATGGAACACCATCAGCATCAGCGGCTACCATATCCGGGAGGCCGGCGCCACGGCGGTGCAGGAGGTGGCCTTCACCCTGGCCAACGGCATTGCCTATGTGGAGGCGGCCATCCAGGCGGGCCTGGAGGTGGACAAGTTCGGCCCGCGGCTCAGCTTTTTCTTCAACTCCCACCAGGATTTCTTTGAGGAAATCGCCAAATTCCGGGCGGCCCGGCGGCTATGGGCCAAAATTATGAAGGAGCGTTTCGGGGCCCAGGACCCCCGCTCCATGATGCTGCGCTTCCACACCCAGACCGCGGGGTGCAGCCTGACGGCCCAGCAGCCTCTGAACAACATCGTGCGCACTGCCTTTGAGGCCTTGGCCGCAGTGCTGGGCGGCACCCAGTCCCTGCACACCAACTCCTTTGACGAGGCTTTGGCCCTGCCCTCCGAGCTGGCGGTGCAGGTGGCCCTGCGCACCCAGCAGGTCATCGCCTATGAAACCGCGGTGTGCGACACGGTGGACCCCCTGGCCGGCTCCTACTTTATTGAATACCTGACGGACCAGATTGAGGCCCGGGCTCAGGAGTACATTGACCGCATTGACCAGTTGGGGGGCGCGGTGGCCGCCATTGAAAAGGGCTTCATCCAGAAGGAGATTGCCGACAGCGCCTATCGCTACCAGAAGGAGATTGAAAAAGGCGAGCGCATCGTGGTGGGCCTGAACAAGTTCCAGGTGGAAGAGGAAGACCGGCCCAAGGAGCTGCTCAAGGTGGACCCGGCGGTGGCCGACCGGCAGATTGCCCGCTTAAAGGAGCTCAAGGCCACCCGGGACCACACCGCGGTGCAGCAGGCCTTGGCGGAGCTGAAAGCCGCGGCCGAAGGCGACGCCAACCTCATGCCGCCGATACTCAAGGCGGTCAAGGCCCTGGCCACCCTGGGGGAAATCTGCGACACCCTGCGGGCTGTGTTCGGGGAATACGAGGCCGCGGCCGCCTAGCTGCAGCGGCGGGGCCGGCCAGGAGCCGGCCCCCACGCCCCGACTTAACCGGACCACCACTCTCTCTCATTAGCGCGCCATGGAAAAGGAGAAGGGAGATGCAGACCGAGCGGAAAATTCGCGTGCTGGCCACCAAACCCGGGCTGGACGGCCATGACCGGGGCATCAAGGTCATTTGCGCCGCGCTGCGGGACGCCGGCATGGAAGTCATCTATACCGGCCTGCGGCAGACTCCGGAGCAGATTGTGGCCGCGGCCATCCAGGAGGACGTGGATGTCATCGCCTTGAGCTGCCTGTCCGGGGCCCACGGTTATCATTTTCCCCGGGTGATGGAGCTCCTCAAGGAAAAGGGCATTGACGACGTGCTGGTGCTGGGCGGCGGCATCATCCCTGAGGAGGACATCCCCGCCTTGAAGCAGGCCGGCATTGCCGAAATCTTCCTGCCCGGCACAGACACCGGCGACATCGTCCAGTTCATCCGGGAGAACGTCAAACGGCATTAATAAGCAGCCGCCTTAAGCCGGCGGGAGGTTGACCGGGCTCCTTGCCTGTCTGAAAGCCCGCGGCCTCGGCCAACCGCCGCGGGGCAAATGTTCCGCCTCTTGACCGAGGATTGGATTATCCCGGAAAGGGCCGGTGTCTCATGCCGCACCAAGTATTTCTCAACTACTCTCCTGCCGATCAACTGGTGGCTGAAAAAATCTGCGCTTATCTGGAGGAGAACAGCGTAGGCTGCTGGCTGGCCAGCCGGGACCTGCCGCCGGGAGGCAATCTGGAGCATGAGTCGCTGCAGGCCCTTTATGAGAGCCGGCTGATGATCTACCTTTTTTCAGCTTACAGCAACGTGTCCCCCAGTCTGCCCGCCCTGCTGCTGGAGAAGGCGGTGGAAAAGGGCATCCCGGTGATTGTCTTCCGTTTGGAGGAAGGGGAGCCGTCCCTGGAGGTCCTGGGCCGTATTGACCGCAAGCAATGGCTGGCCGGACAGAGACCGCCCTCCCAAGCACAACTGCAAGACCTGTTAGAGAGCTCCCGGGCTTTGCTGGAGGTGGAACTTTTGCCCGGAAAGGAAAAAATCCTTGAAAGCCTGCGGGCCTTGGCCCCCTTCCTTTCCCGGGCTTTTCTGGTGCTTTTCATTATAGGCGGGGTGTGGGTTATCTACTGGGGTTTCGTCCACTTCTCCCCTTTCGCCCAAAAGTCCGTGGCTCCCGGAGAGGGACTTTGCGCGGTCAAGCCGGAAATGATCCGGGTGAAAGCTTCTGCCGGTGAGCCCTCCGGGCCGAAGCCCGTCTTCCGGCCCGGGGATATTATGGATGACCGGCCCGAAACCGGCTGGAGGGCCCGCCAGGGGGAGTGGCTGCAGATGAATTTCACCAAGGCCCTCACCCTGGGAAAGCTGGTCCTGGTCAACGGTTGCGCCGGGCCGGAGGGCCTCCGGCAAAACGGGCGGGCAGAGAACATCACCCTCCGTTTTTCTTCCGGGGAGGAGAAGTCCTTCACCCTGGAGGACTCTCCGGAACGGCAGTTCCTGCGGTTCACTCCTATCACCGCCACTTCCGTCCGGCTGGTGATCGATTCCATTTATCCCGGAGCCTCCTCCGATGAGATCTGCCTAGCCGAAATCAGGCCTTATGCCTTTTGCCACCAACTGCCCTGAACTCAAACCCCTGCTAAAGCGATTTCCTCCGTAGTCGCGGGTCAGGCAACCCCTCTCCATTTCCATAAACCCCGGGCAAACTGATTCTGCCGGACTTGTTGGGTGCAACCGGAGGCAGGCCTAATTCTCGGCGGCGGCCTCACCCGGGCCGAAGCGCTCCCGGAGCAGCGCCAGTTCCTGGGCCTTGGTCTGCACCTCTTCGTTCAGGCGGGCTTGGTGCAGTAAATCCAGCATTTCCCGAATCTGGGGGCCGGGCTCATACCCCAGGGCGATGAGGTCCCGGCCCTTCAGCTCGGGCTTCAGGTGCTTGAGGTGGGTGAAATAGAGGGAGATGGCCTTTTTGGAGGCTTCGTGGCGGGATTTGGCCATCATGTAAAGCAAAAATTCCGTGCCCAGGGGGGAAAGCAGGTGATAAATCTGGCTGCGGCGGGGCTCCTCCCCCAGCCGGAAGAGCTTGAACAGGGTCTTGTCCGCCGTCTGCTTGCCGCTGATGACGGCGGCCGCCAGCTTGGGGGAGAGCTTGAAGCGGGCCACCATCTCTTTTAGTTCCTTGGGGGACAAGGGCTCCACCAGGCCCAGGAAATAAATCAGCCACTTCTCATATTTTTCGTCCAGATAAAGCAGGTCAAACCAGGAGAGCACCGCCTGGACCCGCTCCAGCATGGCCCGGGTGCCTTCGTCAAACCACAGCCGGGGATGAATGGCCTTCAGGAGGTTCAGCTCCGCCAGCCGGGCGATGGCCGGAATGGGATTTTCTTCGGACAAAATGAGCTTCAGCTCATGAAACAGGCGCGGGCCCGACAGGCGGTCAAAGAAATTATTGCGCACCGCATTATGAATCAGATTGAGGGTGAGCTTGCTGATACGGAACTTGAAGCGCTGTTCAAAGCGAATGGCCCGGAAGGCCCGGGTGGGGTCCTCCACAAAGCTGAGGTTGTGCAGGACGCTTAAGCACCTTTCCTTCAGATCCCGGGTGGCGCCGAAGAAATCCAGGAGGGTGCCGAACTCGCCGGGATTCAGATTGATGGCCAGGGTGTTGATAGAAAAGTCCCGGCGGTAGAGGTCCATCTTGATGGAACTGTACTCCACCACCGGCAGGGCTCCGGGAGCCTCGTAGTATTCGGTGCGGGCCGTGGCCACATCAATTTTGAAGCCGTCCGCAAAGATAATCACCGCGGTCTTGAACTTGTGAAACACCCGGGCCCGGGCCCCGTGGGTGGCGGCAAAGCGGCGGGCGAACTCCACCCCGTCGCCTTCAATGACGATGTCAATATCCAGGTTTTCCTGCTTGAGGAACAGGTCCCGGACAAAGCCGCCCACCGCGTAGGCATGGTAGCCCAGTTCCTCGGCCACTTCGCCCACCTCCCGGAGGATTTTCAGGATGTGGGCCGGGAGACGCTCCCGCATCAGGCTGAGGATGTTCTTTTTGCGCAGGGGTTGGGCCCACTGGGCCTCCTCCTCCTGGTCAATGAGCAGGTGCAGCAGGTCGGTGCGGCTGATCACCCCGATAACCCGGCCGTGGTCCACCACCGGCAGCAGGCGCTGCTTGTTGATGACCAGGGTTTCCCGGATTTCCGCCAGGGTGGCTTCCGGCCCCACCGTGGCCACCGGGGTGGTCATGTAGTCCCGGACCTGATGCCGGCCCAAGCCATGGTAGATGCCCCGCTCCACTGTCTGCCGGTTAATTAGACCCAGGAGCCGGCCGTTTTCCATCACCGGGAGGGCGTTGATACTGTAGCGGTTGAGCAGGAGTTCGGCGGTCTCCAGGGTGGCCGCGGGCTCAATCCATTTCACCGGAAACGACATGATTTCCCGGGCCCGGCGCCGGGGGTGGATGCGGGTCTGCAGCACCTGCTTCAGTCTTTCCTCCACCTGGGAGAGAGGCATGTCCTTGATGGCCGCGGAAGCGGCGTATTCGTGGCCGCCGCCGCCCAGCTCGCTCAGAACTTCGCCCACGTTGACCTCGGGAAGGCGGCTGCGCCCCACCACGTAAACCCGATCTTCCATTTGCGCCAAGGCGAAGAGCACCTGGAGGTTTTCAATGTCCATGAGCTTGTGGGCCAACACCGCAAAGTCAGGGACATACCGGGGCGCGGTGACCCGGGCCAGAACCACCTCCACCGCATTCACCTGGAAGGTGGTGAGGCTCTGGATAAGTTCATTGAGCAAAGCCACCTGCTCGGCGGTGAGCTCCCGGGTGACCATCTCGGACACCACATTGAGGTCCGCGCCCCGGCGGAGCAGATAGGCCGCAGCCTCAAAATCCTCCGGGGTGGTGGAGGAAAAGGTGAAGGAGCCGGTATCTTCAAAAATCCCCAGGGCCATGATGGTGGCCTCCTGGGGGGTGGGTTCCAGGCCCTTATCCCGTAGAATCTGAGTGAGGATGGCGGTAGTGGAGCCCAGGGGCTTTACCACTTCCACGCTGCCGTGCACGTCTTCGGGACTGTCAGGGTGGTGGTCATAGATATGGACCTCCACCTCCCCGGACAGGGCGGCCTCGGCGAATTTGCCGATGCGGGAAAGCTGCCGGGTGTCCACCAGGATAAGGCGCTTGATCTCCTCCAGAGGGACATGCTTGGCCCGGGTAAAATTCAGGAAATAAAAGCTGGACCGCACGAAAAAGTCCCGGAGGCTGCTCTCCTGGGAGCCGGGAAAAACCAGCAGGGCCTCGGGATACAGCTTTTTGGCGGCCACCATGGAGGCCAAGGCGTCAAAATCGGCGTTCAAATGGGTGGTAATGACTTCCAGGGTCCGGGCCGGGGCTGAGGTGCGATGGGGTTTCATGATCTGGGATGCGCCTTCCGGTGGGCTTCCTGGAGACGCTGGGCCTCCAGGTGGGTATAAATCTGGGTGGTGGCCAGGTCCGCATGCCCCAGAAGGAGTTGCAGCACCCGCAGGTTGGCTCCCCGGGAGAGCAGATGCGTGGCAAAAGAATGGCGCAGGACATGGGGACTCAGGTGCCGCAGGTTGGCCTTGGCGGCATAGGACCGCAAAATCTTCCAGAAGCCCTGGCGGGTCAGGCGGCCGCCCCGGGAGTTCAGAAATACGTAAGGGCTGTCCCGCCCCCTAAGCAGCCGGGGCCGCCCCTCACTCAGGTAGCGCTGCAGTTTTGCCACCGCCTGAGGGACCATGGGCACCAGACGTTCTTTGGTGCCTTTGCCCAGGGGTCTGACCACCCCCCGGCGCAAGTCCACCTGCCTTAGGGTCAGGCTCACCAGCTCCGAAACCCGCAGGCCGGTGGCGTACAGCACCTCCAGCAGGGCCGCATCCCTGAGCCCCAGAGGGGTGGAGGCGTCAGCCGCGGCCAGCAGGGCTTCCACCTCTGCTTCGCTCAGTACCTTGGGCAGCTTCAGGGGCAGGCGTGGGGAGTCCAGCAGTTCCACCGGATTGGCTTCCAGTTTTTCCTCCTGCTGGAGGAAGCGGAAAAACTGGCGCAGGGCCGAAAGGCGCCGGGCCCGGCTGGCCGCGGCCAGCCCCCGGGCCGCCAGTTGGGCCAGATATTTCTGCAGGTGGGCCAAGGTTACCTCCTCCCAGGAAGTAAGGCCCTCCTGGTGCAGAAATTCCCTAAAGTCCTGAAGATCGCTGGCATAGGACTCCAGGGTGAGGGGGGCCAGACCCCGCTCCACCCGCAAATGATGGTAAAACTCCTCCAGGGTCTGATCCAGGTAATCGGGGCCGGCTTCCGCCAGTCCGGCCAGAAGGGCCTGCAGCTCCGATCGGCTCAGGATTTGGGAGGGGGAGGCCTCCTCCTCCGGCGCTGGCGGCAGCAGACTTTGGGAGATTACCCCGCGCTGCCCCAGAAAATCGCTGAAGCGCTGCAGCACGGCCAGCCGCTGCTCCAGACTGCGGGCTGGCAGGTTCAGGTCCTCCAGGGTTCGCCGGTAGCGTTCCAGATCCCCGGGGCACACTGCCTCCCAGGAGCTCCGCCCCAGATTCTGCAGGAAGGCCACCAGTTCCCCCAAATACTGGACGCAGGCCTCCCAGGAGGCTGCGGGCAGGCCGCCCTCCTTGAGGTCCCGGAGAAATTGTTCCGCTTCCGCCAGCATAAGCTTAAACTTGGCAAATCTTGAATTTAATTATACCCTTATTTCGGCGGAAGGGATAGTCGGGAAAGGCCGGTGGCAACCGATTCCGTTCCACCATACCAAATCATCAAAAGAGAGAGCCCAGGGGGAACCCCGGATGATTTTCCTGGAGCCTCCTTCCGTGACCCAGCCGTGAGCCGCATCATTTATGGGCGTCATCCGGTGCTGGCCGCTCTCCGGCAGGCCGATACCCCACTGGAAGAAGTGATGGTGGCCGCCGGGGTCAGGGGGAGCTGGCTTGGCGAAGCCCAGCAACTGGCCCGCAGCCTGGGGGTGCGCTGGCGGGTGGTGGAGCGGGCCGCCCTGGACCGGCTGGCAGGCACACCGCACCACCAGGGGATTCTGGCCCGGGCCGGCAGCTACCGCTATCACCGGCTGGAGGAGCTGCTGGATTGCCTGGCCGATCTGCCCGAACCTCTCCTGCTGGTGGCCGCGGACGGTCTCCAGGACCCCATGAACCTGGGCAACCTGTGCCGCAGCGCCTTGGCCGCCGGAGCCCACGGGCTCATTATCCCCAAGGACCGGGCCGTGGGGGTCACCCCGACGGTGCTGAAAGCCGGGGCCGGCGCCCTGGAATATCTCCGGGTCTACCGGGTGACTAACCTGGCGGACAGCCTCAGGCGCCTGAAGGAGGCGGGCGTGTGGATCATCGGCACCGATGCCCGGGCCTCCCAGAGCATCTATGACACCGACCTGACCCTGCCCCTGGCCTTGGTTATCGGCAGCGAGGACAAGGGACTGCGCCCCCGGGTGCGCCAGCAGTGCGACCTGGTGGTGGCCATTCCCCTGGCCGCCCCGGAGATCGGTTCCCTGAACGCGGCCACTGCCGGGGCGGTGGCCCTGTTTGAGGCCCGGCGGCAGCGGCTGCAGAAGGCCGAACAGGTGAGTGAAAAAGAATGAAATTGGGGGGAGGGGGCCAAGGGTCGCGGACCCCTGGCCCCTCCCCTCAAAGACCTTGACAACATGGAGCCCAGAAAAATCATTTTCATCCGCCGGGACAACATCGGGGACCTGGTGTGCACCACCCCGGCCATCCGGGCCGTACGGCAGGCCTTCCCCCGGGCCCGCCTCAGCATCCTGGTGAACACCTACAATGCCGAGGTGATCGCCAATCATCCTCATATTGATCGGGTTTACGTCTTCCAGAAGCCCAAACACGCCCTGGAGCGCCGCCGGGCCGCGGTTTTGTGGGACAACTTCCGCCTCTTCCGGGAAATCCGCCGGGAGCGCTATGATGTGGCCATCGGCTGCGGCATGTACAATCGCACCCTGTCGCATTACACCTTCTTCACCGGGGCCAGGCGGCGTATCGGCTACTGCCGCGGCAGCCAGGGCCGTTTTTTCTATAATGTGCCGGTGGAGGAGGTCAAAGAGCCGGAGCATGAAGTGGTCAAGGTGTTCCGGCTCCTGGCCCCCCTGGGCATCACCGGGGAGCCGGGGGACCTGTTTCTGGTGCCGGACGCGGTGGAAGTGGAGAAATTCTCCCAATTCCTGGCCCGGCACCGGCGCTGCCGGGACCTGCCCCTGCTGGGGCTGGCCATCAGCGCCCGCATCCGGCACAACCGCTGGCCGGTGCAGAAATTCATCTCCCTGATTGAGGGGATTGTCGCCCGCAGAGAGGCGGAAGTGCTGCTGCTGTGGGCCCCGGGCTCGGAAAAGAGCCCCACCTATCCCGGAGACGATGAGTCTGCCGCCCAAATTACCCGCCGGTTCGGGGACACCGTGCTGGCCTATCCCACCCCCGGGCTTAAGGCCTTGATCGCTGCCCTGTTCGGGGTGGACCTGGCCCTGACCCTGGACACCGGTTCCCTGCACATCGCCGCTGCGGCCAAAAAACCGCTGGTGGCCTTGATGAACCCGGGCAAAGCGGCCGCCTGGTATCCGTGGCGCACCGCCGGGCAGGTGCTGGTATCGCCCGGCAAAGTGGAGGATATCCCAGTGGCGCAAGTGTCGGAGGCCGTCGCCCGGCTGGTGGCCTCCTGGAAAAGAGAGACCCCTCTGGCCTGAAGGCTCCCTGGGGTTTTAAGGAAATGTTCAAAAAAATTAACATGTCATTTAAAAACCTGAACACGGTTCGGGCCCCTCTCAAGGGCAACCTATTGATACCCTTGTATTATTGTCTTTGGCATGAATCTTGAGGAAAAAGTTACGGCTTCTTTGGTTTGGTCGGCAGGCTGGGGGTGAGCCCTTGCTTTTCTCGGGGAGACCAACACCGCCCAGAGGCCGCTCCCGAAGGAGGCGATTGTACAGGAAACCCGGCTGAGCCTGGGACTTGGTCAAGCCGCGGGACCAGCATTTGAGGTCGAGCTTTGACTTTTCCGGTAGAGGTGTGTATGTCAGAGCCTTTCCATCAACCCGGCAGGTCGGGGGAGGATTCCCTGATGCTGGAGGTCGGGCTCAAGCCGGGGGAGGTGCCGCTGCGGTTTCCCGTGGCGGTGCAGAATTTCGCCGGCAGCCTCCTGACCTTGCGGGTGACCCGGGCCCTGCCCTGGGTGGAGTGGGATATGCTTTCCGGCCAGGACCTGCGGCTGCATCTCCCCGGAGCCGGGCCAGACGCGGTTGAAAGCATTGCCGGAAAACTGATGTGGGTTAAGCAATCCGGAGGCGCCGACTCCGCCATTTTTCTGGGGGTGGAGGTGACCCAGCCGACCTCCCAGGTGCAGGCCCTGCTGGAGGACCGGGTACTGCGCGCTCCCCGGGACATCAAGGACCTGTGGCAGCAGTGGGACCGGATGAAAGTCAAAAGCCGCCGCTCTGCTGCCGCATGGCTGACATTTCTACTTCTCGGCCTGCTGCTTCTGGCCCTCGGAGGAGGTATCCTGTCTATGGGGCGGTTCCCGGAGACTTACGGCTATGCCTCCCTGGCGGCCGGCGGACTTTTGACTCTGGTGGCCGGCTTTCGGTTTTGGCGGCAGCACCGGGTCTGAACCAGGGGACAAGCCATGTTAAACCGGGCCAGCCTCAGACTGTGGAGCATCGGCGGCGGCAAGGGGGGGATCGGCAAGAGCATCCTCACCCTGGGCTTGGGCCTGCACTTGGCCCGCCGGGGCCGACAGGTAATCCTTATTGATGCCGACTTGGGAGGGGCCAATCTTCACACCCTCCTGGGCTTGCGGCAGCCGCCGGTGACCATGGAGGATTTTTTCCAGAAATACGTGGCCCGGCTGGAAGACACTATCATTCCCACCAGCTTCGGCGGCCTGGGTCTTATTTGCGGGGCTGACAACGTCCTGGGGTCGGCCAACATCACCTATCCCCAGAAAATCAGATTGCTTAAGGAAATGGAGGCCTTGCCCGCGGATTTTGTGCTCCTGGACCTGGGGGCCGGTACCTCCTTCAACATTCTGGATCTGTTCAACCACTCCCCGGGCAAAATCGTTTTGTGCACCCCCCAAACCACTTCTCTGCAAAGTGCCTATGGCTTCATCAAGGCGGCTTTGTACCGCCGCCTTTCCCGGGAGTTTGCCAAACACCAGGAGCTCCTCCGACTGCTGGACCGGATGAACCGCCGGGAGGTGGATGCCCCCTGGCAGGCGCTGCCGGAACTGCTGGAGCGGCTCAAGGGATTTACCCCGGAGATTTACTGGTGCGTGCGGCGGGTTCTGGAGGACTTCCACCTTTTCCTGGTGGTCAACATGGTGCAGCAGGAGGGCGAGGAAAAGTCCCCGGAGATTGTTCAAACGGTGTGTGCGGAGTTTCTGCGCTTGAGGCCCCAGATTCTGGGAACCCTGGATTACGACCCGGTGGTGGAGCAGGTGGTGAACCGCATGGAGCCCCGGTTGCTGTTGCAGGGCAAGTCCCGGGCCGTGGCCGGACTGGAAAGGATGGCCCAGCGGCTCCTGGTGCTGGGCCGGCTGGCCGGAGGCTATGTCCCCGAACCACAGGCAGAGCCGGACAAGACCCCCCGGCCGGCTCTCAAGGTCCTGTGCGGTCAGGCCACCTGACCTTCCGCCTCAGCCCCTCTTTAAAGGCATCCTCAAAAGCCAGCCTGATGAAGCGCCGCGAGGCCAGAGCCCCCCAGCCCCGAAACCGCAGCCGGTCAAGTCCTGCCCCAGTCCAGACTCCTGAAACCTACTCTTCCACCACCTCCAGTTTCCCCTTGGTCTTGGTGCCGCACAGGGGGCAGAGGACGTCAATCTCTTCTTCCTTGCCGATGAACTTTTCTCTGAGTTTCTCTGGCCCCAGGAAGGTGATGTCACCGCAGGCGCAGGCCGGGCATTCAGCCCGGACGGTGTATTTCTTCTTGGACATGGCTTCCTCCAATATATTGTACTAACCTCCAATTTAATGCCTAAGGCCCAGCGCGGCAAGGAGGAAAAAAAAGATTGGCGTCCCCCTCCCCAAAGTGATGGCTGGTCCCCAGCGCCAGGCAGGCCTAGGGTCGGGCCGGCGATGCGGATCTGAGGCCGAAGGTTTCCGCTCCAGGCTGCGCGGCAACCAAAAAAGGGTTGCGGCGCCGCCCCGCAACCCCGGTTTTCCTTTGGTAGGCACGAGGAGATTTGAACTCCTGACCCCCACCGCGTCAAGGTGGTGCTCTCCCCCTGAGCTACGTGCCTAGATTCAATTTTTGTATATCCCGAGCCGCGGGTTTCGTCAAGATTTTCCTGTAACCCCCTGCTACCTTGACATTACTCGTATAATCAGTAAGATTAGCCGATACTCTAGCATCTGAGGTGAGGCGGGATGACTTTTCAGGAAGTACTGATGACCCTGGAGCGCTTTTTTGCCGACCGGGGGTGCATTATCGTGCAGCCGTATGACCTGGAGGTGGGGGCCGGCACCTTCAGTCCCCACACCCTGCTCCGGGCCCTGGGGCCGGAGCCCTGGAACGTGGCCTATGTGGAGCCCTCCCGGCGGCCCACCGACGGCCGCTACGGCGAAAATCCCAACCGCCTGCAGCATTATTACCAGTACCAAGTGATCATGAAGCCCTCCCCCAAAAACATCCAGGAGATTTACCTGGACAGCCTGCGGGCCCTGGGGCTTGATCCCCTGGAGCATGACATCCGCTTTGTGGAGGACGACTGGGAATCCCCCACCCTGGGGGCCTGGGGGCTGGGCTGGGAAGTGTGGCTGGACGGCATGGAGATCACCCAGTTTACCTATTTCCAGCAGGCCGGGGGCATTGACCTGGACCCGGTGAGCGTGGAGCTCACTTACGGGCCGGAACGCATCGCCATGTACATTCAGGGCGTGGAGAGCGTCTTTGACCTGGAGTGGACCAAAGGCATCACCTACGGCGATGTGCACCACCGGGGGGAGGTGGAGCATTCCATCTACAACTTTGAGCAGGCTGATGTAGACATGCTGTTCCGCCTCTTTGACATGTATGAAAAGGAAAGCCTGCGCATCATTGAACAGGGGCTGGTGCTGCCGGCCTACGACTACTGCCTGAAGTGCTCCCACACCTTTAACCTGCTGGACGCCCGGGGGGCCATCAGCGTGGCGGAACGGGCCAGCATCATCGGCCGGGTGCGCCATCTGGCCCGCCTGTGTGCTGAAGCCTATCTCAAGCAAAGGGAGGAGATGGGCTTCCCTCTGTTGAAAAAATAATTTTTTGCAGGGAGAACTGACAGACCGCGGCAGCCGTCCATGCACGCGGCCGGGGAATCAGGCTTAATCAGAGAAAATAAACCGTGGGCACCCAAGGAGAGAGCTTCTCAGCGAGGAAAACGATGGGACGCGAGTTGTTGTTGGAGATCGGCACCGAAGAGATTCCAGCCGGGTTTATCCCGCCGGCATTGGCGGAAATGGCGGACTCCCTCAGGAAGCGCCTGGACCAGGAGCGCATTGCCGTGGGGGAGATCATCACCTGGGGGACGCCCCGACGCCTGACCCTGGTGGCCCGGGACGTGGCTGACAGCCAGGCGGAGGTGACCCAGGAGGTCCTGGGTCCCCCCAAGTCAGTGGCTTTTGACGAGGCGGGCAAACCCACCAAGGCGGCCGAGGGTTTCGCCAAGGCCCAGGGAGTGGCGGTGGAGCAGCTCATGGAAGTGGAGACCCCCCGGGGCGTGTATGTGGGGGTGCGAAAAGTGACTGCCGGGCAGCCCACCCGGGAGCGGCTGCCGCACATCCTGCCCGAGCTCATCCTGGGGCTCAGCTTCCCCAAAGCCATGCGCTGGGGCTCCCTGCACATCACCTTTGCCCGGCCCATTCACTGGATTCTGGCCTTATTCGGCGGTGAGGTGATTTCCTTCCCCCTGGGCGACGTGGTAAGCGGGGGAGTTACTTATGGGCATCGTTTCCTGGCCGAACTGGCCAAGGCCGCGGCCAGCGTGGGCGGCGAGGTGGTGCCCAACCCGGAGCTGGTGGAGGAAAACACCTTTCTGGTGGAATATCCCTCGGTGGTGGTGGGGCATTTTGAAGAAAGATTCCTGGCGCTGCCCGAAGAGGTGCTTATCACTTCCATGCGGGAGCACCAGCGGTATTTTTCCTTGAGGGGCAAAGACGGTCGGCTGCTGCCCCATTTCATCGCGGTGAACCGCAACCCCGACGTGGTGCGCCAGGGACATGAGCGGGTGCTCAGGGCCCGCCTCAGCGACGCCATGTACTTCTACCAGGTGGACTCCAAGGTCCCCCTGGAGCGCTGGGTGGAGGACCTCAAAGGGGTGGTGTTCCATTCCCTGCTGGGCACCTCCTATGAAAAGATGGAGCGCTTCCGGGAGCTGGCGGCCTATCTTTATGAGCATATTGAGCCGGACGACCCGGCAATACGCCGGCAGGCGAAGCCCGAGGCCGTTTACCGGGCCGCCACCCTGTGCAAGGCCGACATCGTCTCGGAGATGGTGGGCGAATTCCCCAGCCTGCAGGGGGTGATGGGGCGGGTGTATGCCCGCCAGGCCGGCGAGCCCGAGGA
>JAFDHU010000134.1 GCA_019308625.1 Deltaproteobacteria bacterium | reverse complement strand
GATTCCCTTTTACTATCAGGACTTCCGGGAAGGCTGGCGGCGGGGCATAGAGCAGAGCAAGGCCCTGGGGCTTTACCGGCAGCAGTACTGCGGCTGCATCTTCAGTGAGCGGGACCGCTATCTGCGGCCTAAAAAGGGCGGGGTCAAGAGAGCCGGCTGAGAGTTCAGAACAAGGCAGAATTTTGCAGGTGGCTTATCAAACACCGGGTGGTTTCCGATATAAGGCACAAGTATTGCAAAGGACCTCGGTGGGGATTAATTTTTTAACAAATCGCTGGGGGTAGAAGTCATTTTCTGCGATAGCCGGAAATAAACCTCCTGCGACCAGCCACTGAGTATGTCGGAAGCCATGTCCGCCCGCCTGACGGTGAGCAACCGCCCGGAAAACCTCCGGATTCTGCAGGACTTTGTCCGGCGCTGGGGAAAAGACCACGGCTTGCCCCCAAACCGCCGGGACAACCTGGAGGAGGCCGCCACTGAGATTTTCCAGCACCTGGTAACCGGGGTTTATGGACCGCAACAGCCCGTCTCCATCGTGGTCAGGCTGGAAAACCAGGGAACCAGGCTGCGTCTCACTTTTGAGGACGACGGGCCGGCACCCCGTCCTGAAGGGCTCAACCCGTTCTCCGGCGGCATCTGCCTCAGCCCGGCTCTACTTTGGATAAGAAAAACCGTCTGGTGATTTTTATCACCCGCTAGGTGTCCTGAGGCTCAACGGGAACATTGCCGGGCCTTGCGGAAGGCCTCTTCCGCCTCCTGTGTCCTTCCCTGTTCCTTCAGGAACAGACCCAGGTAGTAGTAGCCCTCGCCGTAGTTGGGGTCCAGCTCCACCGCCTTCCTGAGAGCCTTTTCGGCTTCCCGGTACTTGCCTGTTTTGGCCAGCGCACTGCCTAACAGGCTGTAGGCTTCGGCCGAGCCCGGATCCAGATGGATGGCCTGCTGAAAGGATTTGACCGCCGCTTCATGGCGATTTTCCGTGGCCAGGATGAGGCCGTGCTTGAGGTAATCCCGGGAAGCCCGCTTCAGGGCTTCCTGAGCCTTATCGGCGGCACCCGTCTGGCTGGCAGCCACCGCCGCCCCCAGCAGCAAGACACACATGACAAACAGTCGCTTCATAATCTCCCCTGGTATCAGTTTGGTAGGTGAGGCGGAAAAAACGCCGGGAATTTTCTCAGGATGAAAAAACGGGTGAGGCCCTGGGCTCACATGGCACCCACCGAAGCCAGATACAGGGCCACTTCCTCCTGCCCGTCCACTCCCAGCAGGCGTTCCACTTCCTCGTCGAAAAAGGCCCCTACCGGGCAGCAGCCCAGTCCCAGGGCCGTGGCCGCCAGCATCAGGTTTTGGCAGATGTGGCCGGCATCCAGGAAAATATAACGGATGGCCCGCTCCCGGTATTTCCACATGGCCCGGTTGAGGATGCCCGTCCAGATGAACACCACCGCGGCAGTGCCCAAAAAGGTCTGACCCAGTCCCGCCTCCACCAGCGGGCGGCGGGTGTCTCCGGGTGATAAAAGTTCCAGTTCAAAATTTTGCACCTTAAGGTGCCAGATGCCTGCCTCCAAACCTTCCACCCGGTGCACCGCCAGATAGGTCTCCACCGGATAGAGGGCCCCGGCTGAAGGGGCGGTGCGCAGCAGGTAGTAGCGGCTGGCCTGGGTGACCCCCTGGGCGGCCCATACCAGGGAGTTGAGCTCAGCCATAGTCAGGGGCCGGTCCCGATAGCTCCGCTGCGAGCGCCGCCGGGCCAGGCAGTCCCATAGATTTGCCGGGGGCTTGTCCGCCTGGGGCTTCAACTTCACCCGGCGCGCCGCCGCGGGATAGTCCTTGAAGGGATTCTCCCGAGGGAAGGAGCGACGCGGCAGCCCCAGGTCTTCGCGGCTGTAGCGGGTCTCCTGCAGGTAACAGCGGCCGATGTCCAGGTCCGATTCCTTCATGGCCCCCCCTTGTCCCGCTCCTCCCGGCGGGGCCGGTTGCGGTCGTAAATGATTTTCAAGCCCTTCAGGGTCAGATAATCGTCCACCAGATCAATGGATTGGGTCTCCGAGGCGATGAGGCAGGCCAGACCGCCGGTGGCGATGACTTTGGGGTCGTCGCCCAAAGCCTCTTTCATGCGTTTGACGATGCCGTCCACCAGTCCCACGAAGCCGTAAATGATGCCGGCGTTCATGCTGCTGATGGTGTCCTTGGCAATGATGCTTTTGGGCTTGGCGAAGATTTCCACCCGGGGCAGCTTGGAGGCCTTGATGAACAAAGCCTCGCAGGAGATCATCACCCCCGGGGCGATGGCCCCGCCCAGATACTCCCCCTGCCGGGAAATCACGTCAAAGGTGGTGGCCGTGCCGAAATCCACCACAATCACCGGCCCCTTGACCCGGTCATAGGCGGCCACGGCGTTGACGATACGGTCAGCCCCCACCTCCCGGGGATTGTCATAATGAATGGGCATGCCGGTTTTGATGCCCGGGCCCACCCACAGAGGGCGAACATTGAGATACCGCAGGGCAAAGCCTTCCAGGGTGTTCATCATAGGCGGCACCACACAGGAGATGATCAATTCGGTGCCCTTTTCCAAAGCCAGCCCCTGGGTTTGAAAAAGGTTCCGCAAAAGGATGCCCAGTTCATCAATGGTCGCTTCCTTTTCCGTGCGGATGCGCCAGTCGGCCAGGAGCTGGTCGCCTTGGTACACGCCGATGACCGTGTTGGTATTGCCGATATCCATGGCGATGAGCATAGTTGCGTCTCCTCAGCTCAGGCAGCCCTCCAGGGTGTGGGCCAATTCCTGCACCACCTGCTCAATCTCTCCTGGGTCTTCCCCTTCGGCCATAATGCGCAGCAGCGGTTCGGTGCCGGAGTAGCGCACCAGCAGCCGCCCCCGGCCGTCCAGGCGGCGCTCTGCCGCCTTCAGCGCCTGCTGGGCCCGGGGCAGGGTGGCTAGGTCTCTGCGCTCCTTGACCCGCACATTCACCAGCACCTGGGGGTAGGTCTGCACAAAGGCCGCCAACTCGGCCAAGGGCCGGTTCTGCCGGAGCATCACCGCCAGCACCTGAAGGGCTGTGACGATACCGTCGCCGGTGGTGGTGTGGTTCAGGAAGACCACATGGCCCGACTGTTCCCCTCCCAGTTGGTAGCCGCCCCTGAGCATGGCCTCCACCACGTAGCGGTCGCCCACCGGCGTACGCAGCAGCTTGAGGCCTATCCTCTTCAGGGCCACCTCCAGCCCCAGGTTGCTCATGACCGTGGCCACCACCGTCCGGCGGTGTAGACGCCCCCGCTGATGCAGATCCCGGGCGCAGAGGCCCAGGATGTGGTCCCCGTCCACCAGGTTGCCTTGGTGATCCACTAAAATGCAGCGATCGCCGTCGCCGTCAAAAGCGATGCCCAGGTCCGCCTGGTGGCGCTTAACCAGGGTGGCCACATTTTCCGGGTGGGTGGAGCCGCACTTGTAGTTGATGTTCCGGCCATTGGGACGGACGCCGATGGTGATCAAATCGGCTCCCAATTCATCAAATACCGCCGGTGCCACCCGGTAGGTGGCGCCATGGGCGCAGTCCAACACGAGCTTCAGGCCGTCCAGCCGCATTTCTTTAGGGAAGGTGCTCTTCAGGAAGGAAATATACCGCCCCCGGGCGTCGTCCACCCGGAAGGCCTGGCCGATCTCTGTAGCTGTAGGCCGGACCTCCTCCACATTGGGGTCAGTCATCAAGGCCTCAATGCGGGCTTCCAGTTCATCCGGCAGCTTGAAGCCTTCCCCGGAGAAAAACTTGATGCCGTTGTCCTGATACGGGTTGTGGGAGGCGGAAATCACCACCCCGGCGTCGGCCCGCATGGAGCTGGTGATATAGGCAATCCCCGGGGTGGGCATGGGGCCCAGCAGGAGCACATCCACCCCCATGGAGCAGATTCCCGCGGTAATGGCATATTCCAACAGATACCCAGAGAGGCGGGTGTCCTTGCCCACCACCACTTTGTCCCGCCGGGGGCCGGTTCTGATGACATAGGCCAGGGCCCGGCCTAACTGCAGGGCCACCTCGGCGGTCATGGGATAGATGTTGGCCACCCCTCGGACGCCGTCGGTGCCAAAGAGTCTCTTGGTGCTCATGGTTCCGGCAAACCCTCCTGACAGAGTAAGTTCCGGAGCTCTTCCAGCGCGCCTTGGCGCCACTCTACCATATTTCCTCCCCTCTGGCACGGGGATTCCTGCCAGAAACCCGGGAAGCGGCTGCCCCTAAAGTGACAGGAAAAGGAGCCGCCGCGCCCCCGGCGATTCCGCCCCCCCATCCTGTCAGTCCGTCTCCTCCGACCAGTGGATGCAATGGGTGGGACAGGCGTCCATAGCCTCCTGGACTGCAGCTTCGTGACCGCCTCCAGGGTTCATCACCAGGGCAAAACCCAGGGATTCGTTCATCTGAAAGACTTCCGGGCAGATTTCGGCGCAGGCGCCGCAGGCGATGCACTCCTCTTCCACAATGACCGGAAAACGCTCCTCCATTAGGTATTCCTCGGACAGCCCAAGTATAAACTGAAATGCCGGTGAGGGTGTCATTGGCGGAGAAAAATCGTCACCTGGTGCCGGTCCGGTCCGGTGCGGCCCCGGCCCCAGCAGCTCAAGACAGGGGAGAAGCGATGAGCCAGGTTTTGCCAGTCCTCCCGGGCGCCCACGGCCCCGCCGCCGCGCTCGCCGATGACTATTAGACTGCGTAGGCAGGGCATTTGCAAAAGGGGAGCCAGAGACTGGCCGGGGGGCGGCCAGGCATACACCACTACCTCGGGTTGAAACTCATGCACCACTTGGAAAACATCTCCTGACTCCACCCGGTGGTGGACAGGCAGGGGAACTTGAAAATCCCCTTCGCCCTTGTCCACCGCCTTGAAGTCAATGCCGGCAGTCTCCGTAAGAGGGGCCAGGGCCGCGGTGAGGTAGCCCCGGCCGGCTCCGGCCTCCAGCAAGCGTCGCACCCGCAGGAGCCCAAGGAATCTCATAAACTTCACGGGCCACTCCCGGGACGGAAAAAAATACACCCCGGTGGCCGCGGACAGGGCCATAAGCCAGCCCTCCGGGTCCGGCACCCGGTTCAGAAGTTCCTGCCAGACGACTTCGGGTAGCAGGTAATCCAGGGGGCCCTCGCCGGGTTGAGGCAGGCGGATATACCGGCGGGCCGCTGCCTCAAAGCGCCGCTTGGCGGCAAAACCCGCGGCTGACCAGCCCTCCAGCAAGTCGGCAAGGCCGCCTAGGTCCAGGGTCCCGGCTTTGTCGTCCGGCCCGGAAAATCCATCGTGCATGGTTTATTATACCAGCCCCGGGAGAGCACCCAGCTCCTTCGGGTTACTAACTGGGAAACGATTTTTATTGACAAAAAAGCGGGGTCTAAGGATAAACATGACGCGGGTGGCGGGGTAGCTCAGTCGGTAGAGCAGCGGACTGAAAATCCGCGTGTCCCCGGTTCGATTCCGGGCCCCGCCACCAATGATTACAACTACTTAGCCAAAGCTTAACACCCTGTCACCATCCCCAGGGTGCAGATAGGGTGCAAGTCGGCCCGGGAGTCCAGGTGCTTCCGGGCCGAATTTTTAGGGAAGGGTGACGTTTTTTTCTTGACACAACAAAATGTTTTATGCTACACGCTATGTATCATGAAGCCCCAATTCTTCACTACCAGGGAAATTTGCCGCAAGCTGGGCCTCAAGGAGAGGATGCTTATCCATTGGGCTGAGAAACGGTTCGTGCGCCCTATCCAGGATGCAGACGGCTTCCCTTCTAGGCGTCTCTATTCACCGCGCAACCTCTTAGAAATCGCTGTGATTCAAGCTCTATGGGGGAAGGTCTCGAACCAATCCATAAAAGAAGTCCTAACTTGGCTCAAGCAATATGAGAACTTTTCTGATTTGCCGGACTTTTTCGTTATTTGGGGTGATGGCTCTACTTCACGCCTCTCTTATGATGATCTAACAGGAGGCCCCCAAGTTGGCAAAGCTGGCTTAGGTGTAATGGAGCGACCCATGTTTTTGAATAGGCTCTACAAAAACGATACGGGGACCTTACTGAATGTTCATAAGATCAGACGAAAGGTCAGAGATTTGTTTGATTTGCCAGAGATTTTCGCGCCATAATTTTTTTAAGAGAAAAGCTACATGATGCGTATCATGGAGGCTTAATATGAACCTCAAGCTGAAATTTGCCATTATCGAAAAGTATGGCTCCCAGGCAGATTTTGCCAAAGTAATGGGCCTCTCTGAATCTGGCTTATCCAGAATCATTCGGGGGCGTCGGGAACCCGAGCCCGAGCTAAAGGAAACCATTGCTCGCAAGTTGGGGGTCTCCCCGGATGAAATCTTCCCGGCCAATTAGTCCGGAATTTTTTGATCTGGCTGGCGCCTCGGCATACTTGGGGGGCGCGCTCTCTGTGCGCACCCTTCGGCGGCTGATCTCTATGCCGGGAGGTCTGCCCTATTATCGGATAGGGGCCGGCAAGATTCTGATCTCGAAATCGGATTTGGATGCCTGGCTTGCGAGGCATCGGCAAGAGCCTTTGGACCTGGACAAAATAGCGGCTGAGGCCGTCCGAGCGGTAATGGGGGAGGTATGACACCGGAAGCTCTCTTGTGGTTGCTAACGTGGCTAATTCCGGCTGACAACCATTTCGAGCGTGAGTTAAGCCTTGCCATAGACCGGGCGATTGCGACCCTTGAGGGGGGCCGTGGATAAGGAAACCGTCAAGCAATCTCTAGATTATCAGGCCTTCTATCAAGCCGAACTCGGAGAACTCAGGCCGGGGACGAATGGCAATCACTTGGCCCTGTGTCCCTTCCACCATGACACCAAACCTTCCCTATCAGTAAATTTGCGGACCGGCCTTTTCCGGTGCTTCGCCTGTGATGCCAAAGGAGATGTTTTCGACTTCTACCAGAAGAAACACGCTTGCGGCTTTTCTG
>JAFDHU010000133.1 GCA_019308625.1 Deltaproteobacteria bacterium | reverse complement strand
GGTCAGGCCCTTGGTGGGCAGGAGCCCGGTGACCACCCCCATGTTGATGACGGCCTGGAGCCCGATGAGCAGAGTCAGACCCAGGGCCAGGTAAGAGCCGAAGGCATCCGGGGCCCGTAGACTCAACCTGAGGCCCCGAGCTATCAGGATCGCGAACAGCGCCAGGATGAAAAGGACGCCAATGAACCCCAACTCCTCGCTGAAGACCGACAGGATGAAGTCGGTGTGGGCATCCGGCAGGTAAAAGAGCTTGGCCCGGCTTTGGCCCGGTCCCAGGCCGAACAATCCCCCGGAGCCGATGGCCAGCAGGGACTGCTTGAGATGGTACCCCACATCCTGGCCGTACTTCCAGGGGTCTAAAAAGGAGAGGATGCGGCCAAATTTTTTGGGATCCCGCAAGACCATCAGGGTACCCAGGCCGGCGACGCTCAGGGATGCCCCGACAATGTAGGCCAGGCGCACCCCGCCCACAAACAGCATGATTAACACGAGGGCGGCCAGGGTCATGCCGGTGCCGAAGTCGGGCTCCCTGACAATCAGGGCAGTAAACAAGCCGGCCACAATCATGTGGGGCAGAAAGCCGATAGAGAAGTATTTCACCTTGTCCTGCTTGCGGGCCAGCGAATAAGCCAAGAAGAGCACTATAGCCAGCTTGGCGAACTCCGAAGGCTGGACGGTGACCGGCCCCAGCCGGAGCCAGCGGGCCGCGCCCCGGACCCGCACCCCGATGCCCGGCACAAACACCAGAAGGAGAGCGATGAAGGACACCAGCAACAGGGGGTAGACCAGGGACTGGTAACGCCGGTAGTCAAAAAAGCGTACCGCGGTCAGAGCCGCGAAGCCCACCAGGGCATAGATGAGCTGCCGGGTGACGAAGAAGTAAGGGTCGTGATAGCGCCACTGGGCCATCACGTGGCTGGAGCTGAACACCGAGGTCAGGCCCAGGAGGGTCAGGGCCACAGCGCTGGCCAGCAGAATGTTGTCCTGGCGGGAGAACACTTCCGGCTCAGTTCTCGGCGGCATAAGCCAACTCCCTTACCAGTCGCTGAAAAGTTTCCCCGCGCTGGGCATAGTCCCGGAACATGTCAAAACTGGCGCAGGCCGGCGACAGCAGCACTACCTCCCCCGGCTGGGCCATCTCCCGGGCCCGGGTCACCGCCTCCGCCAGGTCGGCGGTGAGATAAACAGGGGCCAGGCCCTCCCAGGCCCGGGCCAGGCGTTCCTTGGCCTCTCCCAAAAGAATCAGGGCCCTGACCTTCTCCCGGATGAGAGGGGCCAGGACGGCGAAGTCGCTGTCCTTGTCCCGCCCGCCGGCAATCAGCACCACCGGCCGGTCAAAGTAGGCCAGGGAGCTGGCCACCGCACCCACATTGGTGCCCTTGGAGTCATCGTAATAATCCACCCCGCTGATTCTGGTGACCCACTCCAGGCGGTGGGGCAGACCCCGGAAATCGGCCAGGACCCGGCGGCAGGCCTCAGGGTCGGCCCCGGCATCCAAGGCCAGCAGCAGGGCAGCCATGATGTTCTCCAGATTGTGGCGGCCGGGAAGGAAAATCCTGTCCAGGGGAAAACACTCTTCCTGACCGGAAACCAGCTTGACGCGGATGACATCATTTTTCAGCCAGGCGCCCACAGGCAGGCTTTCTTGGGCGGAGAAAAAATAAACCCGGGGCGGGCCATGATTCAGGGACCGCACCAGGGGGTCGTCGGCATTAAGCACCTTCAGGTCTTCGGCGGTCTGCCGGCGGAACAGGCCGGCTTTGGAGGCCACATAAGCTTCATAATCCGGATAGCGGTCCAGATGGTCGGGGGAGATGTTGAGCAGCGCCGCGGCCCGGGGGTGGAAGCTGGGGGCGGTGTCCAACTGAAAGCTGCTCACCTCCAGAACCAAAAAGTCTGCCTCCGGCTGGCGGGGAATCAGGGAAATCAGGGGCGTGCCGATGTTGCCGCCCACCAGGGGGCGAAGTCCGCTCTGCTCCAGGAATTTTCCCAGCAGCATGGTGGTGGTGGTCTTGCCGTTGGTGCCGCTCACCGCCAGCACCGGAGTGGTGAGAAACCGGCTGGCCAGCTCCAGTTCGCCCCAGACAGGGATCCCGGCCCGGCGGGCTTCCTCCAGCCAGGGGGCCTCCGGCGGCACACCGGGGCTCAGCAGAATGAGATCGTAGGATGTCACCCGGGAGGGCCGGGGCACGCCCAGTTCTGCAGCAATATCCAGGCCCTGCAGTTCACCACGCGGCTCAGTCAGTTCGGAGGCGGGAGCCTGATCGGTGACCGTGACCCGGGCCCCGGCTTCGGCCAGAAAGCGGGCCAGAGCCACTCCTGTGCGGGCCAAGCCCACCACCAGCGTGTTTTTCCCCTTCAGTTCCATATCATCTCAGTTTCAAGGCACTCAGGGATAAAAGCCCCAATACAATGGAGATAATCCAAAAGCGCACAATAACCTTGGGTTCGGGCCAGCCCTTCAGCTCAAAGTGGTGATGGATGGGCGCCATGCGGAAGATGCGCCGGCCGTTGGTCATCTTGAAGAAGGCCACCTGGAGGATGACGCTTACGGCCTCCACCACGAAGAGGCCGCCCACCAGGATGAGGAGGATTTCCTGCTTGGTGGCGACGGCCACGGTTCCCAGGATGCCTCCCAAAGCCAGGGCGCCCACGTCTCCCATGAACACCTGGGCGGGGTAGGCATTGAACCATAAAAAGCCGATCCCCGCGCCCACCAGGGCTCCCAGGAAGACCGCCAACTCCCCGGCCCCCCGCACGAAGGGGAGCTGGAGATAGGCGGCGATACGGGCGTGCCCGGCCACATAAGCAAAGATGAGATAAAAGGCGGCGGCGATGGTCACCGGACCGATGGCCAGGCCATCCAGGCCGTCAGTCAGATTGACCGCATTGGCCGTGGCCACAATGACAAAGACCGCCAGGGGGATAAAGCCCCAGGACAGCTCCGGCTGGAGATTCTTAAAAAAAGGGACGGTCAGGGTGGTCTGGAAGCCGGGATAGAAGAAAAACCATAAGGCCACCGCCAAGGCCGCCCCGGTCTGCCAGAGGAGTTTGGCCCGGCCGGACAGGCCGCGGTTCTGCTTTTTGATGACCTTGAGGTAATCATCCATAAAGCCGATGAAGCCGAAGCTCAGAGCCACAAAGACCAGCAGCCAGACATAGTAGTTGGTGAGATCGGCCCACAGCAGCGTGGAAGTCAGCATGGCAAAGAGGATCATCAGGCCGCCCATGGTGGGGGTGCCGGCCTTGGAATGATGGGATTGGGGGCCATCTTCCCGGATGTACTGACCGATCTGCAGTTCCTTGAGCTTCCGGATGCACCAGGGGCCGATGATGAGGCTGATCATCAGGGCGGTGAGCACCGCAAAGATGGACCGGAAGGTAATGTACCGGAAGACATTGAACCCTCCGAAGATCGTTCTTAAGGGGTAGAGGAGATGATAAAGCACCTGCCGCCTTTCCTGAAGTCGGGTTTCCCCTCTGATATTGTGGTACAGGGCAAGGCCGCGGGCCTCACGCCTGTTTCAGGCCGGAATGCCATACCCGGCGTCCGGCCTGAGGCTATCCCCCTAGTGCTTCCAGGATGCGCTCCATTTGCATGCCCCGGGAGCCCTTGACCAGGAGCCAGTCGCCGGGCTGGAGGAAGTCCCGCAGGATTCTGGCCCCCTCTTCGTGGTCGGCCACCGGGATGACCCTTTCCTGGGGCAAGCCGCCTTCCAGGGCGCCGGCGGCCACCTCCTGCTTAAAGTTGCCGTAAATGATGAGGAGGTCCAGGCCTGCCTGGGCCGCCAGCCGCCCCACCTGCCGATGCTGTTCGGCGGCGTGCACCCCCAGCTCCAGCATGTCCCCCAGGGCCGCCGTCCTCCGGCCGCTGTCATGCATTTCCTGCAAGGTTTTCAGGGCCATGGCCATGGAGCCGGGATTGGCGTTATAGCAGTCGTCCAGGAGATTCACCCCGGAGGGCAGCACGGCCACCTGGGAACGCCGCTGAACCGCCTGAAACTCCGCCAGGGCCGCGGCGGTCTCCTCCGGGGGCAGTCCCAGGGCCAGCCCCACCGCGGTGGCGGCCATGGCGTTGTAAAGCTGGTGCAGCCCGGGAACCGCCAGGTGGAGGGACCAGGTTTGCCGGCCCCAGGCCAGGACCGCGCTCTGGCCGGTTCGGCCCAAGGGCTTGCGGCTCAGGGCCTGCAGCGAGGCTCCGCTCCCCAGGCCGAAGCCGATGACACGTCCGGGAAAGTGCCGGGCCCTCCCGGCCACCCGAGGGTCGTCGGCGTTGTATACCAACACTGCTTCTTCCGGCAGGGAGGTCACCAGCTCCCCTTTGGCGGAGGCCACGCCCTCCACAGAGCCCACCCCCTCGGTGTGGGCCGGATAGACGTTGAGCAGAACGCCCACTGTGGGGTGGGAGATCTCGGTCAGCCGCCGGATTTCCCCGAAGCGGTTCATGCCCATCTCCAGCACCGCGGCGCTGTAGCCGCCGTCCAGCTTGAGCAGGGTCTGAGGCAGGCCGATAAGATTGTTCAGGTTCAGCTCGTTCTTCAGCACCCGGAAGCCCCGGGAAAGCACCAGGGCGGTCATTTCCTTGGCCGTGGTCTTGCCGCAACTGCCGGTGATGGAAACCACCGGCAGGGTGAAGCGGCGGCGCCAGGCCCCGGCCAGATCTCCCAAGGCCGTCAGGGTGTCGGGCACGGCGATGACGGTCACTTCTGGAGGTATCTGCTCCAGGGGGCCGGGGACCGGCCGCCCCTGCTTTTTCGCCCCACCGCCTCCTCCCTCCACGAACCGCTCC
>JAFDHU010000132.1 GCA_019308625.1 Deltaproteobacteria bacterium | reverse complement strand
GGCATTATCCGGCGCATTCGGGAACTGGCCTGGGCCGGAGTGGGCATGGCCCTGTTGGCCACTTTCCGGGAAAAGCGCCAGGAAGAAGAAGCCCCCGGAACCTGAAGCTCCCATAAAGCAAAAAAGCCGGAGCCTGGGCCTCAACCGGCCCGGCTTCCGGCCTTAGTTTCGGAGCCCGCCCCGCCTTAATTCAAAAGCCTTGACCTAACCAAAAACCGAAAACCAAAAACCAGAGAATCCCGCCTTACCGTTCCCGCGTACCGGCGATGAATTCCTCCACTCGGCGGCGAAATGGAAGTCAGCGGTCCGCCGATACCCCGGTCCCGGGCCAGCTTGGCGCAGCGGATGGCGTCTATCATGCAACCGCCGCTGTTGGGGGAGTCCTCCACCGACAGCCGCATCTCCAGCTTCATGGGGAATCCTCCGAACCCTCGGGCCTCAATGCGCATGAAGGCGATTTTGTTGTCCTTTTGCCAGGGGATATAGTCTGAAGGCCCGATGTGCAGGTTGTCGGGGGGAAAATCCTTGGGGAGCAGCGAAGTTACCGCCTCAGTTTTGGAACGCTTCTTGGTGGACAGGCGCTCCCGGTTCAGCATGTTAAGGAAATCGGTGTTGCCGCCCACGTTGATCTGGTAGGTGCGGTCCACGGTGAGGCCCCGCTGCTGCACCAGGTGAACTAGAGCCCGGTGCAGGATGGTGGCCCCCAATTGGCTTTTCACGTCGTCTCCCACCACCGGGATGCCCGCTTCCTGGAAGCGGCCCCCCCAAGCCGGGTCTGAGACGATGAAGGTGGGCATGCAGTTGATGAAGGAGACCCCGGCCTTCAAGCAACACTCGGCATAGAACCGGGCCGCCTCCTCGGCCCCTACCGGCATGTAATTGAGGAGCACTTCGGCGCCGCTGTCTTGAAGCACCCGGACCACGTCCACCGGCTTTTCCGTGGACACCAGGAAGGTCTGCTCCGGGGGGTAGGCAGCCATGTGCGGCGAGACCCCGTCCAGCACCGGCCCCATCTGCACAGTGACCGGAATGGGGCTCAGCCGGTCCAGAATCCTGAAGCAGCAGTTGGGGGGCGCAAAAATGGCCTCCGACACCGGCCGGCCCACCTTCCGGGCGTCCACGTCGAAGGCAGCCACCACCTCCATGTCCCCGGGACCGTAGCCGCCGATATCCCGGTGCATGAGCCCCGGGGCCCAATCTGATTGCTGCTCCTGAATGCGCCGGTAATATTCTATGCCCTGGACGAGAGCACTGGCGCAGTTTCCCACTCCGGCGAGCGCTAGTCGTATTTTGGCCACTTATTTCTTCTCAACAGGAAAATGCTGGGGAAACCCCAAAGGTAAATCGGTTTTTCTTATATTATTCCGGCGTTATCTGGCTTGCAATCCTTTGCACATTAAACTTCCTCACCACCAAAGTCAAGTCTTTTGTTGGCAGAGTCTTACTCGGCAGGCTTCCGGAAGCCCTGAACCACGGCTTCCCAGAACCGGTCCGGCCTTCTCCGGCGAATAGAAAAGCCGCCACCGGAGGGGGAAGCCTTGCGCCCCTGTCCCCGGTTTGCGGCTGGGTTAAGTCGGTTTAAGCCGTGCCGGGCCGCAAGGAGCCGGCGTCCCCCGCCCGCCTGGGCTTAAACCTGCCGGTAAAGAGAAGTGTTCCGGTGAAAATCCCGGATCAAGGCGAGGGCCCGGGCCAGCTCCTGAAAAGCCTCCGTCATGGGGTTCGGGGCCTCGTCCCGGGATGACCAAGAAGCCTGTGCCCCCGCGGTTTTCAGGGAAGTACCCGCCTTTACCAGTGAGTGGCTGATTTTCGCCATAAGCAGGTGCAGGGACTCCAGCACCCGGGCATTGATCCGGTCGGCCGGAGAGAGTTCCATGCCGGGGCCCGGACAAGACGGCTGCAGCAAAGCAGCCACTCGCCGACGAAGTTCCCCGGTGGTAAAAGGGAAAGCCAGGTAGTCGTCTATTTCCACTTCAAAGGCCGCCGCGGGCCATACAGGGCCCTGACTACTTAAAGCCATGACTTTGGCCGGATGTTCCCCCTGCCGGGCCCGGTGCACGAGGCCCCCGGCTTCCGGCTGGTGGCTGCCCCACTGGATAATTACCAGGTCAAAATGGTAGTTGCTCATCTCTTCCGCGGCGGTGGTGAGGTCCGGAGCCAGATAAATCTGATAACCTTCCTCATGCAGGATGATCCCTAAGGCCTGGGTAAGCTCAAAATCCCTGGTGACAATGAGGACTTCCGGTTGGCGGAGGATTTCGGCCGCCACTTGGCTGCGACAGGTGAGACAGCACCAAGAAGTGTCAAAAAGTTCCTGGTGTAGCGGACCATTGCAAAAATTCCCCTTGACGTGCATGATTCAGATCCTTTCTTTTGGGCCCAAGCCCGAAGCTTTCTGTGACCGAATCCGGGCTTTTGCTTCGAGCCGCGGGCTCCCTCCTTCAGAGGCAGCGGCTGGCGCCAAAGCTGGCAAGCTGCCAGGCCAGCGCACCATCCGGCCGGCCCTTAAACCCCGATTCATTCGGGGGTGGCCATAAGGGGGGTGATGTAAACGCCCCCTTTGAGGATATGAGCCACCGCGCCAGCCAGTTCGCGGTCGGCCCCCTCTTTCACCAAAAACCCTTCCACACCGGCAGCCAAGGCCTCCGCCAGATAATTTTGGTCATTGTGCATGGTGAGGATAAGCACTTTCACCTGGGGGTGCGTGGATTTGATCCGTCTGGCAGCCTCCAGCCCCGAGAGACGGGGCATGGTGATATCCAGGATAATCAGGTCTGGCAGGCAGTCATCCAGCAATTCTAAAAGCTCAATCCCATCGCCGACCTCACCCACCACAATCCAGCCTTCCACTTCCTCCAGACTTGCTTTGATGCAGGTGCGAAAGCCGATGTGGTCCTCGGCCAGCAGAATCCTGACGGGTTTGCGGGATTGGCCGCGGTTGTTGCCTTTTCCGGTCCGGTGGGAGGCATGGCTCACGGGATGCTCCGGTAACTTCAGCCTGGGATTGCGCTTCCTCCCCTAAGTTACTTTGAAACCCTGGGATTGCCGGGAAAAAGGGCTTGGCTGAATGCATTGGGGTCAGCCTATAGGAAGGGGCAAGGCTTGTCCAGGCGCAAAACTACTCAAATTCGGACTAGGTACAAATACCTAATTAAACCTACCAGGCACAAGAGCCGCGCCCCGGCTTGGTGCGGAGAGGGCCGGATGCTCCCGTTTGGGCCGTTGGGATCCGCAGCTTCTGGAAATGACCGCCGGATGGTCCGATTTAGGGGTCCGGGAGCCCAGGGGGGTCAGATGATGCCTTTCTGAACCGCAAACTTTACCAAGTCCGCGGTCTTTTTCAGATTCAGTTTGCGGCACAGATTGGCCCGGTGGTTTTGCACCGTACGGGTGCTGATGCAAAGCAGGGTGCCGATTTCCCGGCTAGATTTGCCCTCAGCGATGAGTTTGAGGATTTGCCTCTCTCGGGACGTTAGGGTATCCCATTCAGTCCCGCCCTGGTCCAGTCGGGGGGACCGGGCCAGCAGCTCCGGTACCAGCTCGGTGAGGAGCGGGGAAATGTAAAATTTCCCCCGGCGAACGGCCTCCACGGCTTGAATCAGTTCGGAATCCGCATCCTCTTTCAGCAAAAAGCCCGCCACCCCGACTTTGATGGCGAAATGCAGGTACTCGGTTTCCTTGTGCATGGTGAGCATGAGGATTTTGGCCTCAGGGTGCAGGGTCTGGATTTCCCGTACCGCTTCCACCCCTCGCAAGCGGGGCATGGAAATGTCCAGGATGATCAAATGGGGTTTTATTTGCTTCAAGAGCTCCAGCAGCTCCAGGCCGTCCCGGGCCTCTCCCACCACCCGGATGTCAGGTAAATCCTCCAGGATGCGCCGGAGTCCCTGGCGAAACAGGGCGTGGTCGTCAGCCAGTACCACGGAAAGGGGTTTCATGGCTGATCATCCTGCCGGTTTAAGGGGATGGAGAACTCAATTCTGGTGCCTTGCCCCGGGCGGCTGGAAACCTGGAGAGAGCCGCCGAGAATTCTCACCCGCTCTTCCATAGCCGCCAGGCCCAGACCTTTCTTGGGCCTTTGCCGGGTTGGCAGTTCCGCTAGGTCAAACCCGGCGCCGTCGTCCGCCACCCATCCTACCAGCGCCTCCTCCTGTTTTTTCAGGCCCGCCCAAACCCGGACGGCCCGGGCATGCTTGGCGACATTGGTCAGGGCTTCCTGGAACAGGCGGTAGATATTGATTTGCTGATCCCGGGGGATATATTGACCTACCGGCTCCAGCTCCACCTCCACCTGCAGGGTGTCGTGGTGCCGGCGGAATTCCTCCAGCAGGCGATGAAGGGCTGCGCTAAGGCCCAGATCCTCCAGAATGGCTGGACTCAGGTCCCGGGAGAGGCGCCGGACATTATCAATGATTACATCAATGTAGGCCAAGGCCCGGCGGCAGTTCTCCTGAAGCTGGGGCTGCTCCGGAGAGATTTGCCGTTCCAGAGTTCGGGCCTGCATTTTCAGCACCAGGAGAGACTGGCCCAGCTCGTCGTGCAGCTCCCGGGACAGGCGGCGGCGTTCGTTTTCCTGGGCCATGAGCAGTTGGGAGGTCAGCAGCCGCAGCTTTTCCTCTGCCAGTTTGCGCTCGGTGATATCGTATCCCACGGCGATGATTTCCACCGCCTGCTGGCTCAAGTCGCGGATGACATCGGCGTTCCACAGGAAGGTTCTTTCGCTACCCTCCTTGGTTCGGATGGGCATCTCAATGCTGCGGATTATCCCGGTGTCCAGCACTTTCTGCAACTCCTTCACGGCCAGAGCCTGTTGGTCCTTGCTGAGCAGCAGGGAGACGGCATCCTGCCCTGCCACTTCCTGCCGCTTCCAGCCGGTCACCCGCTCCGCCTCCCGGTTGAACTCCCGGATGCGGCCCTCAGGGGTCAGGGTAATGATAAAAGAGCCGGCGGTCTGCAGCATGGTGCGGAACCGGGCCTCGCTGGCCTTGAGCAGCGCTTCCGCCCTTTCCCGCTCGGTCATTTCGTTTTGGAGTTGCTTCACCAAGACTGCGTCATGGTCGGTGAAGCCACCCGGTTTGTTGGCCAGACCCAGCAGGCCCACCGCTTTTCCTTCCAGCACCAGGGGGGCAAAAAGGACATTATCCACCGCCACGTGACCTTCCGGGAGAAAGGCGGTGTAAGGATTCTGAGTGAAGTTGTTGTCATAGATCACCCGCTTCGCCTCATAGGCTTCAGCCCGCAGGCCCCGGATGGGCATGGGAGTGCCCTCTGACACCGTGCAGGGCAGACCGCCGGCTTCCAGGAACACCACTTCATTTTGAGTGCCGGTGGCATCGCTCAAGCTGATATATCCAGCCGGCGCGCCGATGACTTCCCGGCAGTGATCAAAAATGGCCCGGGCCCCGGCTGCGAAAGTCCGGTGACCCATCACTGCCCGGGAGGCCTCCAACAGCGCGGCGGTCTCGGCCTGACGCATCCGGGCCAAGTTTAAGGCACTCACCGCCTGCTTCTCTCGTTCCTGCAGGCGCCCGTAAAAGCGGGCCATCGCTACCCCGAAGCCCAGCAGCACGATCACCATTACCAGGCGGGTGTAAATCTCTTGAGGCGTGGTCACCCCCAACAGTGAATCTACAAAGGAAATCTCATAAAAGAACCATTGATCCACCAAGGCGTCCAGAATCCAAACCCCCGAGGCCACTACCAAACAGGCGACAATCACTCTCTGGCTGGGTCTCATAACCAGCCTCCTGAGGGTCGGCTTCCGGATAAGAGGGCGGCTATCCCCACATTTCTGGCTGGCGGAGGCAGCCTGCCCATCCAGGCCGGCGGCGCACTGATGGCCAGGTTTTCCCGCCATGAGGATAGGGTGAAGGGAACATAACGCGCCACCATCTTCACCTCAACAAGGCGATCAGCGACAGTTTTGGCTACAATAATGTTAATACCTAGTCTTGCCCAAGTTTAATGGCTAAGTGAAAAATTTTCCAGAGGTTTTTCAGATTTTTCCAGATTGCCGGGGCAAACCACCGGGTCCAGTCCCTGCAGGTGCGACGATTAAGGGCTCTTTCTCAAGAGGGCCTGCCTACAGTGATAAAGAACCAGACAGGCCTGATGTGGCGGGCTAATGGGGGTAAAGTAGCGTCCATAGTCGGGCTGAGAGAAGTGGCGGGCCTAACCCTCCCGGGTGTCGGACCCGGCCTCAGCCCTGCCCGGGGCAGTCAGCTTCCGCAGGCGCACCTTGACGCCCTGATTGGTGAGGTGCTCCTCCATGAGCAGGCGTTTGATGGTGTCAATGGTGGTCAAATCCTCCATCCGGTATTCCCGCCGTCTGGAGGGGGTCCGTTCCGGCTTCAAGAACTCGGGAAAGCACTTTTCCCAATAGCGCAGGGTGGACTTGCGTACTCCGGTGAGCTTGGACACCTGGTCAATGTTCAACAGGAGTTTCCGGCCGAGATTCTCCATCTTCCTCACCTTCCTGGAAAATCTGCCAGCCATCCTGGCCAGCCCTTCAACCTTTCAATCTTCTTATCGAACTCCTCCCGCCGCTCCTTAAATTTCCGGCCTCTTGCGAACCAGACCCCCCAGGGTTGAACTCCTTCTCTAAAAGAGGAGGCAGGACCCGATAAGGGATTGGGAAAGACTTGGGAAGACTTGGGGCCGGAAGCGTCAGGTGCTGGGTCTCTCCCGGTCCGGGCCAGGGTCCGCCACCCCCAGGCCGGATTTGACCAGATAGCCGTTGATGCAGATTTTGTTTTTCAGGAATACCCGGGCTGCGGGCAGAGAATCCCGCCCCCCATCGGGCCCCAGGTCCTTGAGAAAGACCCTCTTCCCCAGAAGGCGCTCCCGCAGGTATTGCAGAGTTTCTACCGGCTTGACCACCTTGACCCCGGAAAACCGGAGGGCCAGGCCGTTGTCCAGTTGGATGGTGCTTTCATTGACAATCTGGACCACCCGATGGAGCTGGGGTTGCTTCCGGGGCAGCTTTGCCTGGAGCACCGGCTTGGCATCCCGTACTCGGGGTTTGTAGGGCAGGGGGGAGGGCCCGAGGTCTTCTCTATCCTGCCGCAGAATATACACACCGGGGCCTAGGGGCAGGCGGTCCTTAAGCTCCAGCCTCTCCCTGATTACCTCCAGAAAATCTTCATTGATTTCATAGCCCAGCGCGTTGCGCCCCAGCCCCAAGGCTGCTTTAACCGTGGTGCCGCTGCCCAGGAAGGGGTCCAGCACCGTCTCCCCCACAAAAGAGAACATCTTGATGAGGCGCCGGGGAAGCTCCTCCGGGAACATGGCCTCATGCCCCACCTGCCGGGCCCCGCCGAAATGCCAGTGCCCGGAAAAGTACTCCTTCCACTCCTCCTTGCTCAGCCTGGAGGCCTCCTTGACCTCCCGGGGCACCCTTGGCCCTTTCCCGGGCTTTTTGAACAGCAGAATGAACTCATAGTCCAGCTCCACCAGGCCGTTGGGGGGATAAGGATAGGACCCCATGACCGTAGCCCCGCCGGTGGTGTTCATGGTGGTCTTCTTCTGCCAGATGACGGCCCCCAGGAAATCAAAGCCAAGCTCCTCGCACTGGCCGATGATCTCGGCATGCAGGGGAATGATTTTGTAGCGCCCATAAACCGCAGCCCGGGAAAACTGGTCGCCGATGTTGACGCACAGCCGCCGCCCCGGCACCAGCACCCGATAACACTCCCGCCACACCCGGTAGAGGTCGGTCAAATACGCATGCAGACTCTGCCCATAGCCTATCTGCCCGGGCCGGCCATAGTCCTTGATATGCCAGTAGGGCGGAGAGGTGACCACCAGATGCACACTCTCCGCCTCCACTTCCGACATAACCCGGCTGTCACCGATAATGATTTTGGCCCAGTTGGTCATGGTTGTCGGTCTTTTGGGAGAGGGGGCCAG
>JAFDHU010000131.1:1095-6204 GCA_019308625.1 Deltaproteobacteria bacterium | reverse complement strand
GGGCAACCCCGGCTGCTACCCCACCTGCGTCATCCTGGGCCTGGCCCCCCTGGTCAAGGCCGGTCTGGTCCGCTTGGACTCCCTCATCGCCGACTGCAAATCCGGAGTGAGCGGTGCCGGCCGGGGCGCTACCCTGGCCACCAGCTTCTGTGAAGTGAACGACAGCTTCCGGGCTTACAAGGTGGCGGAACACCGCCATAACCCGGAGATGGAGCAGGAGCTGAGCCTGCTGCACCTGGTGCCCATGAGCCGGGGCATTCTGGGCACCCTTTATGCCGACCTGACCAAGCCTCTGACCGACGAGGAGGTGTACCGGGTCTATCAGGATTTTTACCGGGGCCATCCCTTTGTGCGCCTGCACCTGCCCGGGGGGGTGCCGGCCACCTCCCAGGTTCGGGGCACCAATTTCTGCGACCTGGGGTTCAAGGTGGACCGGGAGCGGGGCCGGGTCATTGTGGTGGCCGCCATTGACAATTTGGCCCGGGGCGCCTCCACCCAGGCGGTGCACAATTTCAACCTGATGGCTGGCCTACCGGAGACCGCCGGCCTGGACCTGGTGCCCCTCACCCCCTGAGGGGGTTTTCGACTTTCGGTTAAGGAAAGGCAGGAACTTGGCCTGCCAGTTTCTTTGAGCTTCCCCCCGGAGAACAAGCTGAAGGGTTTCCTCGGCCATGGGGGCCCGTCGCAATCTCAAACTCACCCTGGAATACAACGGCACCCGCTACCACGGCTGGCAGCGGCAGAAGAACGCGCCCACCATCCAGGCGGCAGTGGAGGAGGCCCTGGCCCGCCTCACCGGAGAGACTATCCGGGTCATCGGCTCGGGACGCACCGACGCCGGGGTGCATGCCCGGGCCCAGGTGGCCAATTTTCACACTTTCAGCCCCCTGCCCCTGTCGGCCTTCCAAAACGGCCTCAATTCCCTTTTACCCCTGGATATCGCGGTGCTAAAGGTCCAGGAGGCGGACCGGGACTTCCACGCCCGCAAATCGGCCCGGGCCAAAACCTATGAGTACCGGATTCTGAATCGGCCTGTGCGTTCGCCCCTGCAGATGGGGCAGAGCTGGTGGATTTCCCGGCCCCTGGACTTTAAGGCCATGCAGGCCGCGGCCCAGGCCCTGCTGGGGGAGCATAATTTTGCCGCGTTCCAGGCCAGTGGCTCGGGCATCAAAAACCCGGTACGGCTGGTCACTCGGGCCGGCTGGAGCCAGGCTCCCGGCGACCTGCTCATCTTCACCATCACCGCCACCGGCTTCTTAAGAGGCATGGTGCGCAGTCTGGTAGGTACTATGGTGGAAATCGGCCGAGGCAAGCAGCCTCCTGGGGAGCTGGCGGAGCTTCTCCGCACCGGGGAGCGCCGCCGGGCCGGGCCCACCGCGCCGCCCCAAGGCCTGTTTCTGGTGGAGGTCTTGTACTGACCGGGCCGGAGGCCGCCCCGGCTTCCGGAAATTTTGGGGGCCTTCCTGTTTTTTGCGCCGGGGGTGATTATATTAAATTTGAGGATGGCCTCGGTTAGATTTATAGGCCCTCTGCCAGCCGACAGGCTGCCATTTTGGTCGCTTCCACCTGATAGGAGAAGCCCGCACATGAACCCAGAACAACCGGATTTCCTTGAGAGGCACAAAGGCAAACTCGGCCAGGACCTGGAGAACCTGACGGGGCAGCTCCTCCGGTTGGCAGAGCTGGCCAAAAAGGCCCTGGAGGACAGCCTGGAAGCCCTGTGGCGGCGAGACCCGGAGCTGGCCCGGCAGGTGATGGCCGGAGACAAGGCCATCAATGACCTGGAAGAGGAAATTGACATCAACTGTGTGCGGATTATCGCCCTGTACCAGCCGGTGGCAGTGGATCTGCGCCAGATTATGGCGGTGGACCACCTCATCGCCGAGCTGGAGCGCATCGGTGATTTGGCCGTGAACATCGCCGAGGAAGCCCTGAACGTGAGCCGGATGGCGCCCAGGGAATTCCACCCGGACCTGCCCCGCATGGCCCGGATGGTGCTGAACATGCTGGAGCGCAGCCTGACGGCCTTTATCAACCACGATGTGAAGCTGGCCCGGGAGGTCTGCCTGGCGGATGACGAGGTGGACTCCCTGGACCGTAGCATCGTGCATGAGCTGGTGGAGGAAATGGCGAAAAATGAGGCCATTCCCTTCGGCCACAGCCAGCTTAATGTGGTGCGCAATCTGGAGCGGGCCGGGGATCACGCCACCAACATCGCCGAGCAGGTGGTGTATATGGTGGAGGGCGAAAGTGTCCGCCACCGCTGCCAGGCCTGAGAAGCGCGCTCTGAGGGGCAAAAACTCCTTAATATCTCTTGACAAATCAGGCTGGGATAATTACTTTAAACCACGGTGACGACTGACGTTTATATGGCTAACCCTGCGGAATTGCTGGCAGAACGGGAAGCCACGGTCCTTCGGACTGTGCTGGAGCAGTATATCGCCACGGGGGAGCCGGTGGGTTCCCGCACGGTGGCCAAAGTCTCGGGGCTCAACTTAAGTTCGGCCACCATCCGGAACATCATGCTGGACCTGGAGGAGGCCGGGTATCTGAGGCAGCCCCATGTTTCCGCCGGACGGATTCCCACCGCTCTGGGATTCCGGTACTACGTGGATCACATTCTCCGGTTCCCGGAGCTGGCCGCCGGCACCCAGCGCCAGATTCAGCAGGCCTTCCAGCCCGCGGCCACCGAGCCCCAGGAGCTGTTCCGTCAGGCTTCCCGGGCCCTGTCCACCCTGACCGGGCATCCGGCTCTGGTGCTGACCCCCCGGCCTCAGGCCCTGTGCCTGAAACATATCCAGTTCATCAGCCTGGGGGGGGACATGGTGCTGACCCTGCTGGTCACCCAGGACCAGCGGGTGCAGACCCGGTTTGTGCGCAGCGAGGTCAGCTACACCCAGGAGCAGTTGGACCGCTTCAGCCGGTACCTTAACGACATCTGCTTCAATCTGACCCTCCGGGAGGCCCGGCTGCGCATTCTGTCCCAGATGCAGGAGGAGAAAAACCTCTTTGACCGGATGGTGTCCCAGGCCTTGAGCCTGAGCCGCCAGGCCCTGCAGGGAAGCGACGAAGATGAGGGGCTCTACATTGAGGGCACCAGCCACATCCTGGATTATCCGGAATTTGCCGAAGATGTGGAGAAAATCCGGGCCATTTTCAAGACTTTTGAGGAAAAGCACCACCTGATCACCCTACTGGACCAGACCATGGCCTCCCAGGGAGTGCAGATCATCATCAGCCCGGACGAGCACTTTCCGGAGATGGAGCTGAGTCTGGTGGCCTCAGCCTACAGTTCCGACCAAGCCCCCCTGGGCAGCCTGGGGGTCATCGGCCCCATGCGCATGGATTACGCCCGGGTGGTTCCTATCGTCAGTTACACCGCTTCGGTGGTCAGCGACCGGTTGAGACGGAAGCCCGACTGAAGAGACGGCGTCACTCTGCTTGACTGGCTTGTCGTGCAGAAAATTCTCTGAACACAGGAGGCTTAAGCAATTTATGGCGTCAACCGATAATCGGGGGGAGCCGCCGAAGCCCGCGGAAGCATCTCCGGAACTCGTAGAGGAAACCACCCCGGAGGCCACTGCCGGACCTGAAGCGGGTGCTGGGCCCGAAGAGGCAGAGGAGGTGACCCGCTTGCGCCAGCAGTTGGAGGAGAAGACCCGGGAGGCTCAGGAAAACTATGACCGCCTCCTGCGCTGCGCCGCGGAGATGGAAAACCTCAAGAAGCGGCTGGAAAAAGAGCGGGTCGAGGTGGTGCAGTTTGCCAATGAAAATTTGTGCAAGGAGCTGCTGCCGGTTCTGGACAACCTGGAACGGGCCCTGGAGAACGGCCGTCAGTTTGAGGCCCCCACAGGTCTGATGGAGGGTCTGGAGCTGGTTTATCAGAATTTTTTGAAAATCCTGGGAAAATACGGGGTCACCCCCATCGACAGCGTGGGGCAGCCCTTTGATCCGGCCATCCACCACGCCGTGATGGAGGAGGAAGCTCCGGAACTGGCGGATCAGACTGTCACCCGGGAGCTGCAGAAAGGCTACCTCATGCAGACCCGGCTGCTCCGGCCCGCCATGGTGGTGGTGGCCCGCAATCCCAATCAACCCAAAGAGAAAGTAGACCTGAAGGTTTAGGAGGAAATAATCGATGTCCAAAGCCATCGGTATAGATTTGGGAACCACCAATTCCTGCGTGGCCATCATGGAAGGGGGGGAAGCCAAGGTAATCCCCAATCAGGAGGGAGGCCGCACCACTCCCTCGGTGGTGGCTTTCACTGACAGCGGCGAACGCCTGGTGGGGCAAATCGCCAAACGCCAGGCCATCACCAACCCGCTGAACACGGTGTTCGCCGTCAAGCGTCTCATCGGCCGCAAGTACGACGACCCCGAGGTCCAGAAGGATATCAAGATCCTGCCCTACAAAATCGTCCGGGCGGAAAACGGCGACGCCCATATTGAAATCCGGGGCCGGGTTTACAGCCCCGCGGAAATCTCCTCCATGATCCTGGCCAAGATGAAGCAGACGGCCGAAGAATACCTGGGGGAGCCGGTCAAGGACGCAGTCATCACCGTGCCGGCCTACTTCAATGACGCCCAGCGCCAAGCCACCAAGGACGCCGGCCGCATCGCCGGGCTGAACGTGCTGCGCATCATCAACGAGCCCACCGCCGCGTCCCTGGCCTACGGCCTGGACAAGAAGAAGGACGAGCGCATCGCGGTCTTTGACCTGGGCGGCGGCACCTACGACATCTCTATCCTGGAGATCGGAGAAGGCGTCTTTGAAGTCAAGGCCACCAACGGCGACACCCACCTGGGCGGCGAGGACTTTGATCTGCGGGTCATGAACTACCTGGCTGATGAGTTCATGAAGGACCAGGGCATTGACCTGCGCAAGGACCGGATGGCCCTGCAGCGCCTCAAGGAAGCCGCGGAGAAGGCCAAAATGGAGCTCTCCACCTCCCTGGAGACCGAAGTCAACCTGCCTTTTATCACTGCAGACGCCACCGGGCCCAAACACTTGCTCATCAAGCTCACCCGGGCCAAACTGGAAGCCCTGGTGGAGGACCTGATTGACAAGGTGGAAGACCCCTGCCGCCAAGCACTGAAGGACGCCAACCT
>JAFDHU010000131.1:0-1084 GCA_019308625.1 Deltaproteobacteria bacterium | reverse complement strand
GTGATCCTGGTGGGCGGCATGACCCGTATGCCCAAGGTCCAGGAAAAGGTGAAGAGCATTTTCGGCAGGGACCCCCACAAGGGCGTCAACCCGGACGAGGTGGTGGCCATCGGGGCGGCCATCCAGGCCGGGGTCCTCAAGGGCGAGGTCAAGGACGTCTTGCTCCTGGACGTGACGCCTTTGTCCCTGGGCATTGAGACCCTGGGTGGGGTGTTCACCAAAATCATTGAGCGCAACACCACCATCCCCACCCGCAAGAGCCAGATCTTCTCCACCGCGGCGGACAACCAGACCGCGGTGACCATCCACGTGCTCCAGGGCGAGCGGGAGATGGCCGCGGACAACAAGACTCTGGGCCGCTTTGAGCTCTACGGCATTCCCCCGGCTCCCCGGGGGGTGCCCCAGATTGAGGTGACCTTTGACATTGACGCCAACGGCATCGTGCACGTCTCCGCCAAGGACCTGGGCACCGGCAAGGAACAGTCCATCCGCATCGTCGCCTCCAGCGGCCTGTCCGAGGAGGAAATCCAGAAGCTCATTAAGGAAGCCGAGCTGCATGCGGAGGAAGACCGGCGCAAGAAGGAGCTGGCCGAGGCCCGGAACCAGGCCGACAGCCTGATCTACACCACGGAAAAGAGCCTGAAGGAGCTGGGCGACAAAGTGGACGCGGCCACCAAGAGCGACATTGAATCCCACATCACCAGACTCCGCCAGGCCATGGAAGGGACCGACATCCAGGCCATCAGAAGCGCCAGCGAGGACCTCATGCGGGCCTCCCACAAGCTGGCCGAAACCATGTACGCCCGGGCCGGGGCCGCCGGCGCCGGAGCCGGGGGCGGAGCCGAAGCTGAAGCCAAAAAGCCCGAAGAGGATGTGGTGGAAGCCGAGTTTGAAGAAGTGAAGGAACAGTAAAACCAGGTGTGCCAACCGGACGGAAGGGGTGAAGGGGGGAAGCTCCCGGTTCACCCCTTTTTTTAATTTCCCCTAAATTGACTCTTTCCCGGCCGGAACCTGCTCCAACTGCGCTTTGGGGTCATATTCCCTCTGGCTATTGGGGCGATAATCTGCTAATTTGGGCCCAAAG
>JAFDHU010000130.1 GCA_019308625.1 Deltaproteobacteria bacterium | reverse complement strand
AGGGCCCGAACTGAAATTGCCAAGGTGGAAATACGCTGTCCTCCCTCGGCGTCAAGATGACGGCCGCCTTGGGAAACATCCATGATCCGGTTTGCGGGCCGGGCGGTGACGAACCAGACTGCCCGTCGGTGGTATACCGGGATTGTCGGGCCGGGCGCCGAGTGGTCTTAAGGCCTTGGCGCACCCGAAGTTCCTTGGCTGGGGCTCAATCCGCCTCCTTCATGATTAGCAGGGCGATCCAGCCGAAATCAGGCCTTTTCCCGAGCCATCACCTCCTTTCTGATCCCTCGGATAGATAAGCGCGGCTTTCCTGCCTAGGTGCATTTTGTTCCCAGCCAGGTCCTGTAGAGCGATTCCGGCCGCAGAAATGCTCCATAACTGCATTTGGCACGCAATTTGCCAAAAAGCTTTTAAAATCGCCTTTTTTCCGGGCAGGGGAAGGAACCTGCCGTTTAGGCGAACTTGGTGAAGGACCTGGTGATGCTCGCCATACCGGTCTTGCGGTCCCGGGTGGCGCCGGTGTTGGATTGGTGTTCCCGGATCCGGATTTTTCCTGCCGAACCCTCTCCCGAGGAACTGGCCCGAGAGCTCATCCTGCCGCACCTGGAAGCGGCCCAGCGCCTGAAAGTGCTTCGGGACCAAGGGGTAGAAGTTTTGATCTGCGGTGCCTTGAGCCCTGCGCTGCACTATTATGCCCAGGAACTGGGATTCACCGTGGTGAGCGGGGTGGCCGGGGACGTGAAGGAAGTGGTGCAGTCTTACTGGGATAACACCCTGGACCACCCGAGATTCCGTTTGCCGGGCTATCGGGGGGGGTGCGGCTGCCGGGGCAGATGGCGGGGTGGCAGGGGGGCTTTGGGTCCCGGCAGGAATGGGGCTGCAAGTCGAGCCGGCAGAAAGAGAGGTCTGGACCGAACCCAGGCCAGAGGACAGGAGTCCGGTAATTTCTGGGTATGTCCGGGCTGCCGCGGCAAAGTGCTTGTACCCCAGGTCCCCCCGGGCACGCCGGTGAGGTGTCCCCGCTGCGGCCAGGTTATGAAGAGAATTTAAGCGAGGAATCGGAGACCAATGATCATCGGCGTGGCCAGCGGCAAAGGCGGTACCGGCAAGACCACCATCGCCACCAACCTGGCGGTGGCCTTGGGAGAGGAAGTCCATTTCCTGGACTGCGACGTGGAGGAACCTAACGCCCACCTTTTTCTGCGTCCGGAGATCACCGCGAGTTGGGCCTTTGAGGTAGAGGTGCCCCACATTGAAGAAGACAAATGCACCCTGTGCGGCAAATGTCAGGACATTTGCCAATTTAACGCCATCGCCATCCTTCCTGACATAGCCATCACTTTTACGGAGCTGTGCCATAGCTGCGGCGGGTGCTTTCTGGTTTGCCCGGAAGGAGCGGTGACGCCTCATAAACGCCTGATTGGGCAGGTGGAAAAGGGCTTCCGGGGGAAAATCCACTTTATTCATGGTCGGTTGCGGGTGGGGGAGGCCATGGCCCCGCCTCTTATCCGGCGAGTGAAGCAGGAGGCCCCGCCTCAGGGCTTGACCATCATTGATGCTCCTCCCGGAACTTCGTGTCCGGTGGTAGCGTCCCTCTTGGGTGCTGATTTTGTCATCCTGGTGACTGAACCCACTCCCTTCGGTCTGAACGACCTGGAACTGGCGGTGGAGGTCACCCGGAAGCTGAACCTTCCTTGCGGTTTGGTAATAAACCGGGCCGATTTGGGGGATCGGCGGCTGTATGAGTATGCGGCCCGGGAGAATTTGCCGATTTTGCTGGAAATCCCCTTTGACCGGGAGGCAGCCGAAGTCTATGCCCGGGGGGGCTTGCTGGTGGAAGAGTTGCCTGGGTGGCGGCACCTGATGGCCGAGCTGGTGGCCAAACTAAAGCAATTGATTGGACCCCAGGAGCTTGCCCAGAAGGGCTTCCAGAATTTCTGAGATTAAGGCCAAACCGATGCACGGACTGGTGAATGGAACTGGATTAAGAAAAATCCAGGATTCAACCCGGAGTATGCCGTAAGGGGAGACCGAATGTCGGATATTTGGGAATTAGTGGTGTTGAGCGGCAAAGGTGGCACGGGCAAGACCAGCCTGGTAGGTGCCCTGGCGGCCTTGGCACCGGATAAGGTGCTGTGCGACGCCGACGTGGATGCCGCAGACCTCCATCTGCTGCTGCGTCCGAAAGTGCAGGCCAGACATGACTTTTATGGGGGCCACAAAGCAGCCATTGATCCCCAGCGGTGCGTGCGGTGTGAGGAATGTCTGGAGTGGTGCCGATTCGGGGCCATCAGCCCCTCCCTGGAAATTCATCCCTGGTTGTGCGAAGGTTGCGGCGTTTGTTGGTATTTATGTCCGGCAGGGGCCATTGACTTTCCTGAGAATCTCTGCGGGGAATGGTATATCTCGGACACCCGCTTCGGCCCCCTGGTGCATGCCCGTTTGGGAATCGCCGAGGAAAATTCCGGCAAACTGGTGGCCTTGATCCGGCAGGAAGCCCGGCGGCTGGCCGAGGAACAAAATTTATCCTGGGTCATCACCGATGGTCCCCCGGGGATCGGCTGCCCGGTGATTTCCTCTCTGAGCGGCGCCACCGCGGTTCTGGTTATTACCGAGCCCAGCGTGGCCGCCCGCCATGACCTGGAACGGGTGGCGGCGCTGGCCACCCATTTTGACCTGCCCGTCTTGGTCCTGGTAAACAAGGCCGATTTACACTGGGAGACAACGCAGAAAACGGCTGAATTCTGCCGGGAGAGGGGCTATGCCTTTTTGGGACACCTGCCATATGAGGAGGATTTCACCCGGGCCCTAGTTGAAGGCAAGACTATCATGGAATACAATAACCCTGGAATACAAAGAATTTTGCGTGAGGTCTGGGAAAAATTAGAAAAAGAAATCCGAAGTCTCAGGCACCCAGCCAACTGACCAGGACCCCTGCGGGCCCGGGGCGGGTCTGGCCCGCCTTGGCCTCTCATCTCACCCCCCAGTCTGAAATCATTCTGAACAGCATTGCCGACGGCGTCTTCACCGTGGATCGGGATTGGCGGGTGACTTTTTTCAACCAAGCCGCCGAGACCATCACCGGGGTGCCGGCTGCCGAAGCCCTGGGCCGGCCCTGCTATGAGGTATTCCGAGCCAATGTCTGTGAATCAGCCTGTGTGCTGCGGCACACCCTGGAAACCGGCAAACCCGTGGTGGACCAGGCCATTGCCATTTTGAGGGCCGACGGCCGGGAAATCCCCATCAGCGTCAGCACTGCCCTGCTCCGGAACGAAAAGGGGGAAATTATCGGCGGGGTGGAGACCTTCCGGGACCTCAGCCTGGTGGTAGAGCTGCGCCGAGAAATTGAGCGGCAATACCGCTTGGGGGACATCATCTCCAAGTCTCCCCAGATGCAAAAAATCCTTGCCCTGCTGCCAGAAATCGCCCGGTCTGACAGCACCGTGTTGATCGAAGGGGAAAGCGGCACCGGCAAGGAGCTGGTGGCCCGGGCCCTGCATCACCTGAGCTCCCGAGCTCAAGGGCCCTTTGTTGCCATCAATTGCGGGGCCCTGCCGGACACCCTGCTGGAGTCCGAACTCTTCGGCCACACCGCCGGGGCCTTCACGGATGCCCGGAAGGACAGGCTGGGACGCTTTGCCCTGGCGGAAAAGGGCACCCTTTTCCTGGACGAAATCGGCGACATCTCCCCGGCCCTCCAGATCCGGCTGCTGCGGGTGTTGGAAGAGCGAGCCTACATGCCCCTGGGATCGTCCAAAACCATCAAGGCCGATGTGCGCATCATCGCGGCCACCCACCGGGACCTGGCCAAGCTGGTGGAGGAGGGCATTTTCCGCCGGGACCTCTACTACCGCATCAATGTCGTAAAGCTGACGCTGCCCCGGCTGGCGGAGCGCAAGGAAGACATCCCGCTGTTGGCCCAGCACTTCATTGAGCGGTTCAACAAACTGAAAGGGAAGAAAATTTTGGGATTAAGCCACGAGGTTCTGAGTATTTTTATGCACCACCACTGGCCCGGCAACGTCCGGGAACTGGAAAACGCCATTGAGCACGCCTTTATTCTGTGCCCCTCGGGACTTATTCAGCCGCAGCACCTGCCCGAGCATTTGCGGCCGGAATATCAACCGGGTCCGCTTCTGTCCGGATTGACCTTGAAGGAAATTGAAAAACGGGCCCTGTGGGAAGCGCTGGAACGGAACCACTGGCGCCGCCTGGCCACCGCCCGGGAGCTGGGCATTGACAAGAACACCCTGCGCCGCAAGCTCAAGCGGCTCGGCCTGGTCCCCCCGAAATAGGGGCCTGCAAGGTTGATGTCCACTTTTGACGAACAGGCCGCAGTTTATGACCAGTGGTACGCCACCCCTTTGGGGCAATTGGTGGACCGAGTAGAAAAGGAGGCCCTCTTTGCCCTCCTGCCCGGACTTCCAGGCCGGCTGGTCCTGGATGTGGGCTGCGGCACCGGCAATATTTCCCTGGCCTTGGCAAGCCATGGGGCCCAGGTGGTGGGGGTGGACAGTTCTGCCCCGATGCTGACGGCGGCCCGGAAGAAGGCGGCGCGGCTGGGGTGGGATATTACCTGGATCAGGGCCTCGGCCAGGCAACTCCCCTTTGGCAAGGAAAGCTTTGACGGCGTGGTGTGCGTCCTGGCCCTGGACTTCATAAGCGATCGCGCCGGTGTTTTACAGGAGATGGTGCGGGTGCTGCGCCGGGGCGGATTTCTGGCCGTGGCCGTGCTCAACCGCTATAGTCTGTGGACCCTCAAGCGCGTCATCCGGGCCTGGTTCAGGCCTTCGCTGTGGCGGGAGGTCCGGTCCCCTGGAACTACGGCGCCTGCTTCATCGCCAGTCGGCCTTGGCGGATATCCAGGTCCGCCAAGCCGTTTATTTTCCGCCCTGGAAAAATCCCTACCTGCAACGGATTTATCCCTGGCTGGAGAATCTGGGAAAGCAGCTCCGTCTTCCTACCGGTGCCTTCCTGGCGGCTTCGGCCCGAAAACGGCCCCTTTAAGCCCCGGCCCCAGGTCTTTGGAGGAAACAAAATGCACCCTTTTCTTCCATTTTATGGTGCATTTGGTTCCCAGGAGGGTAGCAACCGGCCCCCCCTGCCCTCGAAATTAAGCAACCGGCCCCCCCTGCCCTCGAAATTACCCCTTTCCCTCCAGCCTGCCAATTGGCATGATCTTTGATTATGAACATTGGACAAGAAAATTGTCACATGGAAAGGAGAGGTGCTTATGGGCACCTGTAAAAGACGCTCGCGCGGCAGGGAGGAAGCCGGCGTGCCCCATCACGATCCGGCCGAAGAACTCCGGCTTCAGGAGCAGCTCCGCCGCATCCGCCACCGGCTCCTGGTCATGAGCGGCAAAGGCGGCGTCGGCAAGACCAGTGTGGCCGTCTATCTGGCCCTGGGGCTGTCCAGACGGGGCTATCAGGTGGGTATCCTGGACGTGGATCTGCACGGCCCGGATGTGGCCCGAATGCTGGGAATTACCGGGAAACTGGAGTCTGACGGGGAACAGCATCTCCTCCCCTTTTCCTATGATGACCACCTGAAGGTGTTCTCCATTGAGGGTCTGATGTCTGACCGGGATGAAGCGGTGATCTGGCGGGGACCCTTGAAACACAGTTTTATCCGGCAGGCGGTCTCCCAGGTTAATTGGGGCTACCTGGATTTCCTGGTGATTGACTCGCCGCCTGGCACCGGCGATGAACCTCTGAGTGTGGCTCAAACCGTTGTGGGGGCGCAGGCCGTCATTGTTACCACCCCCCAGGAAGTTTCCCTGGCCGATGTGCGCAAGGCCATCAACTTCTGCCGTAAGGTGGAGATGCCCATCCTGGGGCTGGTGGAAAACATGAGCGGCTTCATCTGCCCCCGCTGTGGGGAGGAAATCCTCTTGTTCAGCAAAGGCGGCGGGGAAAGGACCGCAGCCCTGATGCAGATACCGTTTTTGGGCAGTCTCCCCTTTGACCTGAAGGTGGTGCAGAGCGGTGACGCCGGCCGGCCCCTGCTGGAGGCCCCGGATAACCGCCCCTTTATCAAGGCTATGTGGCGGCTCCTGGATGAAGTGGAGAAGCGTTTGGACCAGCAAGAAAGGGAATATCCGGTGCCTGCCGAAAAAATCCTGGAACCGGAGGTGGGGTCAAAAGTGCCGCCACCGGAGCAGCATACCTTTAAGGCCGCGGTGCCCCTGGCCGGGGGGGTGCTGACCAATCATTTTGGCCATTGTGAGGAATTTGCGGTGGTGCACGTGCTGGACGGCCAAATCTGCAACACAGAACTGCATGTGCCACCGCCCCATGAACCCGGGGTACTGCCCCGGTGGTTGGGGACAATGGGGGGCTGTTCGCCGAACAGGGCATCAAAGTGATCACCGGGGCCCCGAATCTGGCGCCCGAAGTGCTGGTGCAGCAGTATCTGGACGGCAATTTGCTGACCGGCCCCAATGTCTGCGACCATTGACCTATCGCCCAAAACCGTAGGCTTTTAAGAAGGTCTGCCAGGCATCCCCCCGGCGGAGGTTGGATCGCGATTTTCGCAGTCAGACTCTCCTCCTCCTGATCTTCTTCCGCCGGGGGGAAATTATGGCATGTCAACTTGTCAAATCAAAAAAGGCAAAAGGAGGGAACCTTGATAATAGCTGTCAGCGCCAGTGGACCGGGTCTGGATGCCCCGGTGG
>JAFDHU010000129.1 GCA_019308625.1 Deltaproteobacteria bacterium | reverse complement strand
CAGAAGGTGTGCCAGTGAGCCTGAGACGATTTTCCCGGGGGTCGGCGATAAGGATTCCGGCTACGGTGGTGGACTCGGACGGCAATCCGGTGGACGCCACCTGCATCATCACCATCACCGACCCGGAGGGGGGCGTGGTGGTGAACGGGGAGGCCATGACCAAGGAGCAGGCGGGGAGCTATTACTACATCTGGCAGACCACCAAGGCGATGGCCGCGGGGGTGTACCAGACGGAGGTGGCGGCGGCCTACGGGGGCTACACCGGGCTGGTGGCGGTGCACCTGTTCCGGCTGGATTAAGAGGGCGTCTTGGCCGGGGGGAGGACATGGCGGACAGGGAGAGCCGGAGGGAGGAGAGGCTGCTCCGGGTAAACGTGGCGGCCCGCCGGCTGGAGCTGAGCCGGCGCCAGGTGTACCGGTTGATTGAGGCGGGGGAGCTGCCGGCGGTGCGGCTGTCCCCCCGGGGGCTGCGGATACCGGAGGGGGCCCTGCGGGATTATATCAGGCGATTAAATCAGGATAGCGACCCTATTACTCCGCCTCATCCATAACCGGCACCCAGGCCGGCGGCTCCTCGGCATACAGCCAGTCCTGGCCCTTCTCAGTGGAAAACAAAAACTCCCAAAACCTCTCCCATTTGTCGCATTCGCCCCAATTGCCCCAGGAGAGGTTGTTGGCGTGAATGGCATCGCGGAGCTCCTCCAAACTCCTGAGAGGCGGTTCGCTCCCATGCAATTCAGAAAAATAGCGATAGGCATCAGCAATTGTCTGTGGGGGGGCTGTCATGGCCTTTTCCTCCCTTTTCTGGGCCGGCCAGGCCGGCCCGGTTTCAGGGCCGGGATATCCTCCGGCCGGAACAACCAAACGTTTGTGTTGGGAATCTGCCAGCCTACCTGCCGGCGGCGGGCCAGGGCGCGGACGCGGCGGGGGGAAATGTTATAAATTGCGGCCACGTCGTGCACCGTGCTTAATTCCAGAATGGCACCCCCCCGGGCAGAAGCGGCCACACGCTGGGCCAGGCGGCGCAGGACCGCCTCCACCGTGGGGGAGTCGGCCCAGGGAAAGCGGAGCCGCAGATCGCTGATGGCATTTTTGATTTCCGTGTCAATATCAATCACAGCAGAATGACCTCCTGTTCCCGGAGCTTAATAATTGTATGGGTGGCGTTTTCGGGGACGAGGCAACGATAGGCCTCATACAGGGCCTGGGTCCACGGTCCCCGATATTTTGTATATGGAGCTTTTAATTGTTCCCAGGTGAGGGGCGCCACGCCTGTTAAGGCCTCCGCCTCTTGGTTGGCTTGCTCCGCCTCCTCTGGCGGGAGCCAGACCAGTTTTTTTGAGGCCCGCGCCTCCTCGGCATAATCAATCCGGAAAATGAGCCTGGGAAGCCCTTTTGGATTGTATGGCCCAGGGGACCCCGGAATAGATTGTCAAGGGAAAAATAAAAAAATTTTAATTTTTTTTGCACGGCCAAAACAAAAACGACAGCCGCCGGAGGGCGGCTTTTTTTGTGCATTGTGCAGATTAAGCGACATAAGGGACATAAGCGACATCAGGCGGCGATTTTTCGGGACATACTGAAGAAAACCGAGACGAGGGGGAGCTATGCGCAGGTGGAAATGGCTGGTGCCGCTGCTCCTGGCCCTGACGCTGGTGTGGGGGTTCGCCCTGCAGCAGGCGGTGACGACCCTGGAGTGCGGGGCGTCGCTGGTCCGGGGCGGGTCGCTGCATACCGGGGCGGTACTGAAGCAGCGCTATCTGGTGGAGTGCTACGGCCCCGACGGAGAGCTGAAGTGGGCGGAGACCATAGACAACCTGGTGGTGACCGAGGGCCTGAACAAGTACCTGGACGCCACCCTGAAGACGGGGTTGAGCTCTCCCGCCTGGTATGTGTTTCTCAAGGGGTCGGGGACGGTGCAGGCGTCCGACACCATGTCCTCGCACCCGAACTGGAACGAGCTGACGCCGTATTCCAACGCCACGCGGCCGCAGTGGAACCCGGGGACCATCTCCAACGGCAGCGTGGACAATTCGGGTTCAAAGGCGCAGTTCAACATCAATGCCTCGTCCACCATTTACGGGGCGGGGATGTGCGACGACGACACCAAGGGGGGCACCTCGGGGACCCTGCTGGGAGCGGGGGATTTCTCCTCGTCCCGGTCGGTGGAGTCGGGCGACACCCTGAACGTGACCATCACCTGTTCGCTGACGGCGTCGTAATGAGGCGATGATTTTTCGGCCGGGCCAGGGGTTTATCGCCGCCAAGGGCGATGCCTGCTATGAGTGCGGGCGGTTCATCGGGGGCAAGGCCCTGTGCGCGGGCATCGGCTTCCACCTGGTCCCGGCCCTGCTACAGGGAATGCGCCTGGTCATCGTTCAGTGCCCGGCGCAACAGGATCCGGAAAATGTCGGGAGAAAGGGAGCGGAAGGGGCTGCTGGGCCGTATTAGAGAGCGCCTGGCCGGCCGCCGGCCGGCGGTGATAGAGGAGGGGGACCGGCTCATCCGGCCCAGCGAGGCGGCCCGGCGGCTAGGGGTGAGCCGCAGCGTGGTGTACGCCTGGTACCACCAGGGGCGGATCGCCGGGGTGCGGCTGAAGACCGGGGGCGACCCCCGGCGGCGGCCGCTAAGATTGTCGGAGCGGAGCGTCATGGCCCTGCTGGAGGGGGCTGAGGATGGGTGACCTGACCAAAAACTTCAGCCGGCGGGAGTTCGCCTGCAAGTGCGGCTGCGGCTGGGACGACATTGACCTCAGGCTGGTAGAGGCCCTGCAGCGGCTGCGGGATCTGCTCGGGCGGCCGGTGTACGTGTTGAGCGGCTGCCGCTGCCCCAAACACAACCGGGAGGTGGGCGGGGCCCGGTTCAGCTACCACATGCCGGTGGAGGGGCGGAATACCCAAGGCATGGCGGCGGACGTGTATGTCAGGGGGATGCCGGTGTATGTGCTGGCGGCCCAGGCCCAGCAGATTCAGGAGTTTCGGGACGGGGGCATCGGCCGCTATGAAGACAGCGGGTTCGTGCACCTGGACATCCGGGGGTACCCGGCCCGCTGGTAGGAGGGGAAATGAGGCAGGCATTGATTGTTGCGGTGCTGGCGGCGTTTATGGCGGGCTGCGCCCTGAACGCCAAGGTGTGCCAGAACCAGGAGAAGTTCTGGGAATACAAGGGGAGGATCGCCGCGTCCCTGGCGATGGTTCAGGCCACGTATCCGGCGGTGCTGGCCATCGTGGACGAAATCAAGCCCAACGCCCTGGACGAGGAGCAGGCCATTCAGGACGTGGACTTCTATCTGGCCAAGGTGCAGGTCATTGACACCATGCTGGACTATCTGGGCCAGGCCTATTTTGACAACTTATGCCCCACGGAGGAGGACGTGGTGAAGGCGGAGGCGGCGGCCAACGTGGCCCTGGCCCAGGCGCACGAGCTTAAGCAGGCGGCGGAGCCGGCGGAGTGAGGGGCATCGGCACGCTGCTGGATTTCATCATCCCGCCGCCCCAGAGGCGGAGGCTCCTCCGGGTGGCGCTGTTCGTGCTGTACACTGCGGCGCTGCTGCTGTGCAGCTTCGGGCTGCGGTGGGGGTGCGACCTGGCCCGGCAGGGCTGGCAGGAGATGCACAATCAGCCAGAGGTAGTGCAGAGATGACGGAACATGGGCCAAAGCGGCCGTGGTGGCTGGAGTCCAATACGGTGCGGCTGGGGGCGGCCACCATCCTGGGCGCGGTGATTGCCTGGCTGACGGGGCAGGAGACGGGCCTGGGGGCGGTGGTGCTGGCGCTGACGGGGATCCTGCAGATACTGCAGCGGTTGCAAAGCCCGCGCACGGCGCCGCCGGCGGAGGAGCAGTGATGGATTCCCTGCGGCTGGTGCTGGCCCCGGCCCTGAGCCTGGGGATACCGGGGCTGCTGTTCGTGGTCTGGTATTTTGACCTGAAGGCCAGGGAGCGCGACCGCCAGGCCTATCAGGAGCGCATGGAGGAGCAGGCCCGGGCCTATCAGGAGCGGATTGACGCGCTGCTGCGGCAGTACCGGGAGGACACCCGGGCCATCCTGGCCCGGTACCAGGAGGACATGGCGGCGCAACGGCGGATGTACGAGAACAACGTGGAGCTGGTGAAGCAGACGCAGACTATCGCCCAGGACCTGAAGGACTTGGTGGTGCTCAACACCCAGGCCTGGCAGGCCGCCCGGAGCGATATCCTGAACAACCAGTTCTGTCCGCTGCAGCGCCTGAAGACCGAGGGGGCGGAGGAGTAAATGGACCCGGAACGGCTGGAATATGAGGGCCGATTGACCACCAGCGAGCTCAGGGCCAAGGAGCTGCGCCTACGCCTGGAACACCTGCGGGAAGTTATCCGCCAGACCTACCGGCGGTTTGTGCCGGTGCAGGAGATTGAGGCGGAGGATGGCGCGGCCCTGGCGATGGAGTTCGCCAGCACGCAGATACGGTACAAGGAGGTGCTGGCGGAGATTGCCGCGCTCAAGAAGGCGCTGGGGAAGTGAAGTATGGGCCGGGAGCATACGCCCCAGACAGTCTGGAGGGCGGAGGGCCTGTATATTGTCGAGGGGCTGACCTATGAGGAGGTGGCCGCGGCCACCGGCGTCTCCCGGACCCAGATACAGCGCTGGGCGGTGAAATACAACTGGGAGGAGCGCCGGCGGCAGCTCCGGGAGGAGCTGCGGCAGGCCCGGACGCAGATGCTGTCAGACACCCTGGCCCTGGCCCAGGCGGTGCTCAAGGAGGCCAGGGAGAGCCCGGAGGACCCGCAGAAAATCTACGCCGCGGCGCGGCTGCTGCCCCTGGCCCTGGGGGCCCTGCCCAAGCCCCGGGAAGATGTCCCGGCCTATGACAAGGCGGCGGTGTTTCTGGAGAACCTGGAGTTCGTGGCCCGGGTCCTGAAGGAGACGGACCCGGAGGGCCTGAAGGTCCTGAACCGGAACTTTGACCATCTGGTCAACCGGTTCAAGGA
>JAFDHU010000128.1 GCA_019308625.1 Deltaproteobacteria bacterium | reverse complement strand
AGGCAGGACTGCCACACCGGAACACAGAATCCTCGCGCCGCAGCATCCGCCAGAACCCTAGAGTGAAAAGGCTGTAATTTCAGTGGAAGCCTTTTGGCTTTCATGGGGTGTCACCTCCTCCCCTTTGGTGTGGCTAACCCGAAGGAATGACACCCTTTTTAAACAGCTGGAACTCTCAATTACTTAATGAATCCTAAAAAAGAATTGAAACAAGACATCTTGATTCGCCCGGATGAGCGGGACAAGGGACTTAAGGTGGCTAAGGCGACAATTTATCAATAAGTGAACCGGGGCGAGGTTCCGGGTGCTACGCCCACTTCTCGCACACCCACCTTAAGAAAGCCGTGGCTGCGGTCATGGTCACAAAATGGTCACAGATTCCCGCCCAAACAAAAAGGCTGACAGCCTTATGCCTGCCAACCTCTGGTAATACCGACTGCATTCTGGTCGGGACGAGAGGATTTGAACCTCCGACCCCCTGAACCCCATTCAGGTGCGCTTCCAGGCTGCGCCACGTCCCGACAAGTTTTAATTTTACTGATGCCTCCCCCCGGTGTCAACGGCTAAGGCGGGATACTCTGCCGGCTCCCCTCATGCTCCGGCTGATGCGAGCGACGCCGAGGGTGTGATGGTCTTGGCGACTGACCGGGCTTTCGTCTCCCCGGACCTCGTCCCGGGCCGGGGGAAAACCCGCTTGAGATATCTTTGCAAATCTGATAGTTAGAAATCGTCCCAGCCGGTTTGGAAAAAGCCGGTGGGGACAGGCACTCTTTTGAGAAGGAGAACTTAATGTCCGGTAAAGTGGCTCATATCCGCAATTTGGCCTTCATCGGCCACAGCGGCTGCGGCAAAACCTCCCTGGCTGAAGCCTTGCTTTTCACTGCCGGGGCCACCTCCCGTTTCGGCAAAGTGGATGACGGCACCTCTGTGCTGGATTATGAACCGGAGGAAGTCCGGCGCAAAATCACCATTTCCTCGGCCTTTCATCACTACACCTGGAAGAAGCACACCGTCTATATCGCCGACACCCCCGGGGATGACAATTTTCTGGCGGACGGCCGGGCCGTGCTCCATGTGATGGATGCCTGCGTGGTGGTCGTTGACGCGGTGGACGGCGTCAAGGTGGGCACGGAGAAAATGTGGGCCGCGGCTAACCATTATGGTCTGCCCCGCCTGGTGTACGTCAACAAGATGGACCGGGAACGGGCCGATTACCACCAGGTGCTGGAAGGCCTGAAAAACATCCTGGAAGCCAAGCCCGTGCCCCTGCAGGTGCCCATCGGCCAGGAAGCGGGTTTCCGGGGAGTGGTGGACCTGGTGGAGATGAAGGCCTACCTCGGGGGCTCCGGCAAGCAGATGGAGTCAGGCCCCATTCCGGACGAGGTCAAGGACCAAGTGGAGGAATGGCGCACCGAAGTGCTGAATTTCGCGGCGGAAAGCGACGACGAGCTTATTGAAAAATACCTGGAGGAAGGGGACCTGCCGGCGGAAGACATCCACCGGGGGCTGCGGGCCGGCACCCTGGCCGGCCACTTCGTGCCGGTCCTCTTCGGGGCCACCCACAGCAACCTGGGCTACCCCCTGCTGCTGGACGCGGTAAATTTATATCTGCCCTCCCCCGAGGACCGGACTCCGGTCAAGGGCATCAAGCCCGGCAGCGGCGAGGAAGTGGTGGTGAACCCGGACCCCGACGGTCCTCTGGCGGCCCAGGTGTTTAAGACCGTGGCCGACCCGTACGCCGGGCGGCTGTCCATCTTCCGGGTGTTTTCCGGGACCATCAAGTCTGACTCCACGGTATTCAATGTTACCAAAGGCGTGTCCGAACGCTACGGGCAGCTCTTCCTGCCAGAAGGCAAGGGTCAGAAACCCGTGCCTGAGGCCGGCCCCGGGGCCATCGCCGCGGTGGCCAAGCTCAAGGAAACCGTCACCGGCGACACCCTGGGCAGCGAAAGCAACCCCATTCTGTTGCCGCCGCCGGAGCGGCCCAAAACCATCATGACTTTCGCCGTGGAACCCAAGTCCCGGGGCGACGAAGACAAGGTGTTCTCCTCCATCCTGCGGCTGACCGAAGAGGATATCTCTCTGGGTCTCAACCGCAACCCCGAGACCAAGGAAATCCTGCTGTCCGGCATGGGCCCGGTGCACATTGAAACCACCGCCGAGAGGATGAAGCGCAAGTTCGGAGTGGAGGTGAATCTCAAGCTTCCCAAGGTGCCTTACCGGGAAACCATCAAGGGCACCACCAAGGTGCAGGGCAAGTACAAACGCCAGTCCGGCGGCCGGGGCCAATACGGCGACACCTGGCTGGAGATTGAGCCCCTGCCCCGCGGCGGCGGCTTTGAGTTCGTGGACAAGATTGTGGGCGGCGTCATTCCCAAACAGTACATCCCCGCGGTGGAAAAGGGCATTGTGGAGGCCATGCAGGAAGGGGTGCTGGCCGGCTTCCCGGTGGTGGATGTAAAGGTCACCCTCTACGACGGCTCCTTCCATGAGGTGGATTCCTCGGACATGGCCTTCAAGATCGCCGCCTCCATGGGCTTCAAGAAAGGGGTGCTGCAATGCCACCCGGTGATCCTGGAGCCCATTATGAAAATCACCGTGTACGTGCCCGAAGAATATATGGGCGACATCATCGGCGACCTGAACGGCCGCCGCGGCCGGGTGCTGGGCATGGAGGCCAGGGGCAAAATCCAGGCCATCACCGCCCACGTGCCCATGTCCGAGGTGCTGATGTACGCCCCGGACCTGATTTCCATGACCGGCGGCCGGGGCTCCTTTGACATGGAGTTCTCCCACTACGAGGAAGTGCCGCCGCACCTGGCGGAAAAAATCATTGCTCAGGCCCAGGCAGAGCGGGGCAAAGAATAGTCAGGAGCCGGAGGCCCTGAAGCCTCCACTTCCTAACCCCAACGCAGGCGGAAGTCGGCGGCGTCAATCCCAGGCCCGCCGACTTTTTCTTCCGGTCCTGCGGCCCTGTGCTATAATTTTTTATCAATTCCCAACCAAGAGCAGGCTGAGGCCGGCCCCCTAAGTGACCGTGAAGCCGTACCTATCCCAAACCGCGCTGTCCGGCCAGGTAGTGGCCGTGTCAGTCAGCGACCGCAAGGGCGTGGTCAAGCACAACGTGCCGGAGGCCCGCCTGGTGGTGGAGCATGGCCTGGCGGGTGATGCCCACGCCGGAGGCGGCAAGCGCCAGGTAAGTCTTTTGGCCCTGGAAAGCATTGAGAAAATGCGGGCCGCGGGCGCGGACGTCAAACCCGGCGATTTCGCCGAAAACATTACCACCTCAGGCATTGCGGTGGCCGCCTTGCCAGTGGGCACCCGTCTCAGAATCGGGGCTCGGGCCGAGCTGGTGGTCACCCAGATCGGCAAGGCCTGCCACCAGGGCTGCGCCATCCGGGAGCTGGTAGGCGACTGCATCATGCCCCGGGAGGGCATCTTTGCCCGGGTGGTCAAAGAGGGCCCGGTCAGACCCGGCGACCCTATTGAGGTGCTTCATGTTCCGGGTGGGGATTCTCACGGTCAGTGACAAGGGGCACACCGGGGAGCGACAAGATACCAGCGCCCCGGAGCTGGCCCGGCTGCTGGACGCATCTCAGTTTGAGGTAAAGCAGATCCGGGTGGTGCCGGATGAGCAGGAGGCCATCGTGGAAGCCCTGGTGGCCTGGAGCGATGAGGAGAAGCTGGACTTGATCCTCACCACCGGCGGCACCGGCTTCACCCCCCGGGATATCACCCCGGAGGCCACCCTGGCGGTGGCCGAGCGCCTGGCGCCGGGAATCCCCGAGGCCATGCGGGCGGCCGGCCTGGCCCACACCCCCCGCGCCATGCTGTCCCGGGGAGTGGCGGTGCTGAGGGGCGGCACCCTGATTATCAATCTGCCCGGCAGCCCCAAGGGCGCCAGGGAGAGCCTGGAGGCCGTGCTGCCGGCCCTGCCCCACGCCCTGGAGAAGCTCAAGGGCAGCGAGGCCGAGTGTGGCGCGCCTTGAGATGGTGCGAAAGTTTTGAGGGGAGGGCAGGGGCTTGCGGCCCCTGGCCCCCTCCCCCAGCTAACCCTTAACCCCCCGATGAATCATGGCGATGCCTTGGGTGAGGGGGTGGCAGGTTATCTGGGAGAAGCCGGTTTCCTCCAGGGTGGCGGTGAGTTCTTCCGGGGTCGGGAAGTGGCGGATGGAGGTGGTGAGGTAGGTGTAGGCCTCCCGGGAGCCAGCCAGGATTTTTCCCACCAGGGGGATGACGGTATGGGAGTAGAGGTCGTAGAGCAGGCGGAACCACCGGGCCGGGGGCTGGGAAAATTCCAGGATTACCAGGCGGCCGCCGGGTTTGAGGACCCGGTGCATTTCCTTAAGGCCCTGCTGAAGGCGGGTCAGGTTGCGGAGGCCGAAGCCCACGATGGCCGCGTCCAGGCAGTTGTCCCGCAGGGCCATTTCCTGGGCGTCGCCCTGGAGGAAGGCCACCTCTCTGCCGTGGGGGTGCCGTAAGGCCTTGGCCCGTCCCACCGCCAGCATGTTCGGGTTGAAGTCATAGACCAGGGCCAAGCCGTCCGGGGCCACCCGGGGGGCTGCCAGGAGGGCCAGGTCGGCGGTGCCGCCGCAGACGTCCAGCACCAGATCTCCCGGCCGCAGGTCCAGGAGGGCCGTGGCGGTGCGCTTCCAGCGGCGCTGGAGGCCGAGGCTCAGGACGTCGTTGGCCAGATCATAGCGGGTGGCGATGGCGCTGAAGTGGCGTGCCACCATGCGGGCCTTGGGGTCTGACCCGGGCGCGGGGGTGGGAGAACAGCCTAATATCATGACCGGGTGCCGTTCGTACCTTTTTAGAAGGGTAGTCTCAGGATACGGGGCGGGGCCGGCAGGTCGGGGTCTCGCTGCCGGGGGAAGTGCATCGGGGGGCGGGGGCTGCCGCCCCCCTGGTGGTCCAGACAGGCTTAGCTCACCAGCCGCACGGCTTCCCGGATCATCTGGTTGGTGTAGCCCCATTCATTGTCATACCAGGTCATGACCTTGACCAGGTCGCCGTCCACCACCTGGGTCATGGACAGCTCCACCACCGAGGCCCGGGGGTCTTTGATGATGTCGGAGGACACCAGCGGGTCTTCGGCCACGCCCAGCACTTCTTTATAACGGGGTGTCTGGGATTCCTCCCGGAGGATGTTGTTTACCTCCTCCACGGTGGTGTTCCGCTCCATGACCATGACGATGTCCGCCACCGAGCCGCAGGGCACCGGTCCCCGGATGGCCACGCCGTCAAATTTGCCCTTGTATTGCGGCAGGATGACGGTGGTGGCCTTGGCCGCGCCGGTGGTGGATGAGCTGGGTGGAGGTGTAGGCATGGATGGTGGTCATAACGGCCTTCTTGATGCCGATGCGACGGCCCAGGATTTCAATGACCGGAGCGATGCAGTTGGTGGTGCAACTGGCGCAGGAGAACACCTGCTGGCCCTCGGGAGGCTGGGTCACCCCGTGCACAATGGTGCACAGCGCATCCTTGGGAGGCGCTGACAGAATCACATATTTGGCCCCGGCCTGCAGGTGCTTGTTCAGCGCTTCGGTATTGGTGAACACGCCGGTGCATTCAAACACCACCTCCACGCCCATGTCCTTCCAGGGAAGCTGGGAGGGGTCCCGTTCGCTCAGGAACTTGATCCTTTGGCCGTCTATCACCAGATCGCCGCCGTCGGCTTCCACCTTTTTCTCATACCGGCCGTACACCGTGTCGTACCGGAGCAGATACACCAGATTGTCCAGGGGCATCAGATCGTTGACCGCCACCAAGTCCAGAGCCGGCTGGTCCATGATGATCTTGAGGGCGGCCCGGCCGATACGTCCCATGCCGTTAATCGCTACGTTGGCCATCATAATCCTCCTTTATTGAGAGAGAAAAATTGGGTTTCTCAAAACTAGGCCAGCGCCGTGTCTGGTTGAGGGTTCAAACGGCGCCGGTGTTTGCCGGGATGATGCCGGTTGTCGCCGGGTTCCTCCAGCCCGGAGGCGGACAGGAATTTGCCACCGTCTGACCGCAACGGCGTTCCGGCGGTTTTAGCGGTTTTTTATCTGGCCAAAGACCTGGGTGGCGCGGATCCGCTTGCCGAAGGCCGCCACCCCCACGCCCATGTCAGTGAAGTCAGGGTTGAGGATGTTCCGGCGGTGCCCGGGGCTGGACATCCAGGTATCCACAATGATGCGGGCCAGCAGCCCGGTCTCCAGAGGCTCGGAACCCTCAGCCCCCCAAATGTTTTCCCCGACAGCCTCCAGGGGATAGGGGTAGTCACGGAGGATGCGGTCCTGTGGAGTCTCCCCTTCCGGATTGACATGGCCGAAATAGTCCCGGACCAGCATGTCTTTGGAATGGTTCCGGGCGATGCGGCGCAGCCGTCGCTCATTGGTCAAAACGGGCAGACCGTTGCGCCGACGGATTTTGTTGGTCAGCTTAAGGACCCCCTTCTCCACGTCTTTCAGGTATTTCAGCCCGTGGGCTTCCGGGCGGTCGCGATAGCGCTTCATGCGCTGGCCCGCGGCCGGAGACAAAAGAAGCAGCCCTGCGGCCAGCAGGCTGAGCAGAAGCCATACCCGGCGGAATCTCCTCAAGGGCCGCCCTCCCGTCCGAGCCGGGGAGTCGCGGACCTGAAAGAATTGTCCATGCAGATAATTCTAATACAGCTTGACGAATTTTTAAGCCCCTTTCTGTCTTTTTTCCGCCCGAGTCAGATTTTTTGCAGACGTTGCTGCAGCCGCCAGCGGTGCCGCCGGCGCGGGAAGGGGCGGAAGGGTGGATGGCCGGATGCCGGGCGCCTGGGAATCCGGCCCGGCAGGCGGCGCAGTACGGTGGTTTTTGGGGCCGGAGAAGGTCTTATTATTCCGGAGCAGTCCCGGCAGACTCCGGAAGCGGGGAGAAGAAATGCTCGTCAAGCCAGGCGTGGGAGCGCCAGCCGGCAGCAGGAGGGGAGTGGGGCCGCCGGGCGAAGCGGCGCAGCCCGGCCAGATCGTCTATATCCGGCCAGGGAGGCAGCAGGTGGACTTGGAGGCCCACCTCCCCGGCCCGTTCCAGGGTCTGCTGCAGGACCGCCGGGGTGGACCAGGCCACCTGCTGGAAGAGTTCCGGGCAGGGTTGTCTTAACCCCACCAGATAGTAGCCCCCGTCCGGGCAGGGGCCCAGGACCGCGTCGGCCCGGCCGGCCAGCAGGGCCTCCGCACCTTCCCGGACAAACTCCCCGGGCAGATCAGGGCTGTCGCTGTTGCGTACCAGCACCGCCGGGTAGCCCAGGGAAAAGCCCCAGTCAACGGCTTCCTTAAGGCGGCGCCCCAGGTTGCCCCGGGCCTGGGGCACCAACCTGGTTCCGGGGGGTGCCAGTGCGGCAAAGAAATCCCGGGCCGGAGCCGGGTCATGAGCCACGGCCAGGTCAACTCCGGAAAGTCTGGCCATCTCCTCCATGACATCAGCCAGAAAACACCGGTAAAGCTCCGCCGCCTGGGCCGGGGATAAGGGGGGCGAAAGGCGCGTTTTCACTTGCCCCGGCACCGGCTCCTTGGCAAAAATGAGGAGCAGGGCCCGGGCGGGCGTCGGGGAGCAGGACTGGCCGGGGTTGGACTTGCCGGAGCAGGGTGTCATAAATTTCGCGCAGGGTTTGTTTTGGCCCATCGGGCGATAACAGTTATTTTAGAAGCATCACAGGGTTCACATACACGGAGCAGACACCAAAAGCGCAGGCGCCGAAGGAGCCCGGAAGGGCACGGCCCGCTCTCGGCCTATGGCACAGCCCCTGATATCCATCATTATTCCCACCCTGAACGAAAGGGAGAACCTGAAGGAGTTGCTGGCCGGGCTTCCCCGGGACCCAAAGGTGGAAGTCATGGTGGCCGACGGCGGCAGCACCGACGGCACCCCGGAGGTGGCGGCCCGATTTCCCCGGGTTCAGGTGCTGTCTTGTGCCCGGGGACGGGGCCGCCAGATGAACGCCGGGGCGCTG
>JAFDHU010000127.1 GCA_019308625.1 Deltaproteobacteria bacterium | reverse complement strand
CACCAACTGCTGCATCCCCATTCTTAAGCCACCGCAGGACAGGAGGAGCAAGGATTCATGGCCGCTGAACAAAACCCCGTTCCGGAAGCCGATTTTGACTGGGCGGAGGGGTTGGAGGAGTCAGCCCCTTCCCAGGAAGTTTCGGAGAAAACCCCGGCGGCGCCCCAGCCGCCTGCCCGGGAAGCCAAGGAGGGGGAAACCCTCCCCAACCTGAGCCTGCTGCTGGATATCCCTTTGGAAATCACCGCCGAGTTGGGACGAACCCGCATGCTCATCAACGACCTCCTGCAGTTGGGCCAGGGCTCGGTGATTGAATTGAACAAACTGGCCGGGGAACCTTTGGAAATCCTGGTCAATCAAAAACTCATCGCCCGGGGCGAGGTGGTGGTGGTCAACGAAAAATTCGGCATCCGGTTGACCGACGTCATCAGCCCCATGGAACGCATCAAACAATTGGCCTGAGGTGACAATGCCGGCCTTCGCCGGGATGGAGGGGTCCTTTTGGCAGCAGGCGGTCAAGGTCCTGGCGGCCTTGAGCGGGCTTTTGGGGGCGTTTCTGCTGGGAGTCCATTTCCTTAAAAAATTCCGCGGCGCCCGTCTGGGCTCCCACTCCTCTATCCGGGTCCTGGAAACCCACTATCTGACCTCCAGAACCATGTTGCATCTAGTGGCCGTGGGACAGGCCAGATTCCTGGTGGGAAGCGCCGGCGAGCGGCTCACCCTGCTTACCGTTTTGCCCCCGGAAGAGGGTGCGAGAGAAGGAGAGTGGGGCAAAGACAGCTCCAGGCCGCCGGTGGAGTACGAGGGGTCATGAAAAAGGTGGTCTTGCTAGTGGCGCTGGTTGTTTTGGTGCCGTCGGCCGCCGCGGCGGCGCCCTGGAGCCTGCCGCAGGCCCTGGAACCTGAGCATCTGAGCCTCTCCCTGCAGCTTCTCCTTTTCCTCACCGTGCTTTCCTTGGCCCCGGCTCTGGTCATCATGGTCACCTCCTTCACCCGGCTGGTGGTGGTCTTCTCTTTCCTGCGTCAGGCCCTGGGCACTCAGCAAACCCCTCCCAATCAGGTGCTCATTGCCTTGGCCCTGTTCCTCACCTTCTTCATCATGGCCCCGGTGTGGCAGAAAATCCAGCAAACCGCGGTGCAGCCCTACATTGAGCAGAAAATCACCGCCACCGAAGCTCTTGAGCGGGGCACCCAACCCTTAAGGGCCTTCATGCTCAAACAAACCCGGGAAAAGGACCTGGCCTTGTTTGTCTCCATCGCCCGGGCCCCCCGGCCCCGCAACCCCCGGGAAGTCCGGTTGACCACGTTGATCCCGGCTTTCATGATCAGCGAGTTGCGCACCGCCTTTGAGATCGGCTTCCTCCTCTATCTGCCGTTCCTCATCATTGACATGGTGGTGGCCTCGGTCCTTTTGTCCATGGGCATGATGATGCTGCCGCCGGTCATGATTTCCCTGCTGTTCAAGATTCTGCTCTTTGTGCTGGTGGACGGCTGGAATCTGGTGGTGGGCTCGCTGGTGACCAGTTTTCGCTGAGCAAGGAGGATCGGCCCCAATGTCCCCGGAAGCAGTCGTGGCTGTGGCCCGGCAGGCGATAGAGGTCACCCTCCTGGTGTCCCTGCCCCTCCTGGGCCTCGGGCTGGTGGTGGGATTGGCCATCAGCATCCTGCAGGCCGCCACTCAGATTCAGGAGATGACCCTCACCTTTGTCCCCAAAATCCTGAGCATTTTCGTAGGGCTGGTGTTTTTGCTGCCCTGGATCATGAACTGCTTAACTGGCTTCTTTTTTGAGGTGGTGCAGAAGATTCCCCACTATGTTCGCTGAGGGCAGGCATGATGGACGGGCTCCTGGCGCAATGGCCCCATTTTTTGCTGGTGCTCTTGAGGACTAGCTGCCTCCTGGTTTTTTGGCCGGTGTGGGACAGCCGCCTCATTCCCGTGCAGGTGCGGATTTTTTCCCTCCTGGTCATTGCCCTGGCCCTGACGCCGGTGGCGGCCCCTTGGCTGCCGCCTCTGCCCTCCACCTGGCCGGCCCTGCTGGCCCTGGTGCTGCGGGAATTTCTCCTGGGCCTGAGCCTGGGCCTGCTGGTGCGCTTCTTTCTGGCCGGGGTGCAGATGGCCGGCCATCTGGTTTCCATCCAGATGGGATTCGGCATGGTCACCTTGATTGATCCGCATAGCCAGGGGCAGAGCACCATCATCGCCGATCTTTTCCTGTTTCTGGCCATCCTGGTTTTTTTGGGGGTCAATGGCCATCATTTTTTGCTGCGCCTGCTGGCCCGCAGCTTTGAGGAGATTCCCATGGGCCGTCCCCTGGCCCTGCCGGAGAGCCTGTCCCTGTTTCTGCCCCGCTGCGGCGCGCTGATGTATCAGTTGGCGGTGACCCTGGCTGCCCCGGTGCTGGCGGCCCTGTTTTTGACCCAGGTGGCCCTGGGAGTGGTGGCCCGGGCTGTGCCCCAGATTCAGGTGATGCTGTTGAGCTTCCACCTGACCATCGGCCTGGGGCTGCTGTTTCTCTCTTTCACTTTGACTTTGCTGGGCTCGGTCCTGGCCGGGAACCTGGCCGGGCTCAAGTACCCCTTGCACCAGGTCTGGCAGGCCTGGGGAGGATGACCGATGGCGGACGAGGACTATCAGGACCGCACCGAACAGCCCACGCCCAAGCGGCGGGCCGAGGCCCGGGAGAAAGGGCAGATCGCCCGCAGCCGGGACCTGAACGCCTCCCTGGTGCTCCTCACCGGTATCCTCCTGCTGAGCTGGTGGGGGCCCTGGATGGGCTACCGCAGTGCCGCCATGCTGCGGGACTGTCTGACCGGCTTGCGTCCCGGTCTGCTCACTGTCCAGACGGCTCCGGCCCTGTTGGTGAAATTTGCTTCCCTGGCGGCTGCTCTCTTGGCCCCCGTCTTCCTGGGTCTGGTCTTCATCTCCGTTCTGGCCAACTATGTCCAGGGTGGCTGGATCTTCTCCACCCAGCGCCTCACCCCGGAGTTGAGCCGCATCAACCCCTGGGCCGGACTCAAGCGCATGGTTTCCGGCGAGGCCTGGGTGGAACTGGGCAAGTCCCTGGCCAAAGTCACTTTGATTGCCGTGGTGGCCTACTTCTCCCTGCGCCGGCAACTGCCCCATCTGCTGCCCCTGCTCCGTCAGGGCCTAGGCCAGTTGTTCATCTTTCTCAAGGCCGGCGCCTTACACATTGCCGGCCGCATTGCCATCGCCCTGCTGGTGCTGGGGCTGCTGGACTATCTCTATCAGCGGTACCGCTATGAAAAAAGCCTGCGGATGACCAAACAGGAAGTCAAGGACGAGCTGCGCCAGACCGAGGGCGATGCCCGGGTCAAGGCCCGCATCCGCAGCCTTATGCGGCAACTGGCCACCAAGCGCATGCTGACGGAAGTGCCCGCCGCGGATGTGGTGGTCACCAACCCCACCCGGGTGGCAGTGGCCCTGAAATATGACAGCCGCACCATGGTCGCCCCCCGGGTGGTGGCCAAAGGCCAAGGCTTCATCGCCCTGAAAATCATCGCCCTGGCCCAGGAGGCCGGCGTGCCTCAGGTGGAGAACCCTGTCTTGGCCCGCTCCCTTTACCGCCTGGTGGAAGTGGGGGAGGTCATCCCGGTATCCCTTTACCGGGCGGTGGCCGAAGTCCTGGCTTACATCTACAGCCTTAAGTCCCGGGTGGGAGGCAGTCCATGAGCACCGCGGTTCCCGTGACCGGCGGCTCGGTTATCAAGGGCTTCGGCGTCCACAAGGGGGAGCTGGTAGTGGCCCTGGGGGTGGTGGCCACCCTGCTGGTGATGGTCTTTCCCCTGCCCCCGCTGCTCCTGGACCTGTTTTTGAGTTTTAACCTCACCTTTTCCCTGATGGTTTTGCTGCTCTCGCTCTACACCATTAAGCCCATTGAATTTTTCATCTTCCCGTCTCTGTTGCTGGTGGCCACCCTGTTCCGGCTCTCCCTCAATGTGGCCTCCACCCGTCTCATCCTGCTGCATGGCTGGGAGGGCCTGGATGCCGCCGGCACGGTCATCCGCTCTTTCGGCAGCTTTGTGGTGGGCGGCAATTATGTGGTGGGCGGCATCATCTTCGTCATTTTGGTGATCATCAATTTCATCGTGATCATCAAGGGCTCCACCCGCATTGCCGAAGTGGCGGCCCGCTTCACCCTGGACGCCATGCCCGGCAAGCAGATGAGCATAGATGCCGAGCTCAACGCCGGCTACATTGACGACCAGGAGGCCCGCCGCCGCCGGGCCCTGCTGGCCCGGGAGGGGGAATTCTACGGGGCCATGGACGGGGCCTCCAAGTTTGTCCGGGGCGAAGCCATCGCCGGCCTGCTGATTATGGCCATCAACATCATCGGCGGTCTCATTATCGGGGTAGTCCAGCACGGCCTGAGCTTGGCCGACGCCTCGCAAACTTACACCCTGCTGACCATCGGCGAGGGCTTGGTCAACCAGATACCGGCCCTGTTCATTTCCACCTCCGCCGGTCTGGTGGTGAGCAAGGCCGCCTCCGAGGCCAGCATCGGCGAGGAATACGCTGCCCAGTTCACCCTCAAGCCCCAGGCCATGAGCGTGGCCGCGGGCATCATTTTCCTGGTGGGCCTAGTGCCGGGCCTGCCCCACCTGCCCTTTCTGCTGCTCTCCCTGCTTACCGCGGGGCTGTCTTATGTGGCCTGGCGGGCTCACGACAAGACCCTGCAGGAGCAGGCCAAGGCAGCCAGAGCCCCGGCCCCTCCGGCGGAAGCCGACCCCCTGGATGTCCTTCCCGCTCTGGATGTGCTGGAGTTGGAGGTGGGCTACGGCCTCATCCCCCTGGTGGATGAGGAGCAGGACGGAGAGTTGCTGGAGCGGGTGCGGGCCTTGCGGCGCCAGTTCGCTCGGGAGATGGGGGTGGTGATCCCCCCTGTGCACATCCGGGACAACCTGCAGTTGAAGCCCGGGGGCTATGCCGTGCTGGTCAAGGGAGTGGAGGTGGCCCGGGGGGAAATCATGCTGGGATATTATCTGGCCCTGCATCCCGGCGA
>JAFDHU010000126.1 GCA_019308625.1 Deltaproteobacteria bacterium | reverse complement strand
CGGCGCCGGAACTCCTGCTTGGTCAGCTTCTTTTTTAAATTGAGCATAAATGCCGTCCAGCTTTAGCTGTGGTCCTCTTCGTCCTCCAGTTTGCGGAAAAACTCCTGCATCCAGTTGGAGAACCGCTGGATTTCCTCCCGATCCTTCACCCAGCCCCGCAGAAACTCGCTGAACCGCTCCATGACCTCCAGGGCCGCCGACCGGATATCCCAACTGTGGGCGCACAGCCGCTCAATCAGGGTGATGAGCTTGGTCAGCTCCTCCAGCTCCGGGGGCGTCAGGTCCCCTTTGGCCAGCAGCCGACTGGTTTTCTCCCTCAGAATGCCCTTCAGGGCCTTGGCCAGCCAGCGGGGGGAAACCAGCGCCTGGCGCCGCTTTTCCTCCCAGTGCCCTTCCCTGTGCCAGCGCTGCAGTGTCTGCCGGGAGACAGGATAGACTTCCTGGATTTCTTCCAGCTCCCTGCCCGCCAGGTACAGCGACTGCGCTTCGGCGTAATACAGATCACGCTTCCCCCGCCGGCCCGATCGTTTGCTCGCCGTCATGACGTGGTTAAGTGCTTAGGGAAAAATGCCCGGATTCGCCAGCACACCTGCAACTGCTGGCATCTTCCCTAATCCAGGCCAAAATCCGCTTCGGAAAGCTGCAGCTTCACCGAACTCTCCAGAATCCTCACCGGGCCTCCCAGGAGTTTGACCCCCCGGAGCTTGCCTTCCCAGAACCAGCGGTACACCGATGAACGGGAAATCCCCAAGCGGTGGGCTACCTCCCGGGGCCTCAGCAACCGTTCTCTCTGCATCTTTCCCTCCTTTGGCCTGCAAGTTTCCCCACCCCTCCTTCAAAAACCATGGCACCCCCTGAAACATCCGTCCCCTTGTGTCACAAAAGAAGGCGGCCGAGGGGTCTCTTTTGGGGAAACCTTTGGAAAACGAACCCAAACAGGCCCGGGAAAGAAACTCTTGCTAACGGAGAGCCGAGGCCAGGAGCCCGCTGGCAAGGTCTGCTAGCCCGTTGGAGGCCTCGTGATGGAAGGTTGGGGAGAGAAAAATCAGGAATTTTTGAAAGTTCTTCTAGAAATAAATTTTTTTTCTTGCCTCTCAGAAAAATTCCCCTATAATTTTTAGGGGAATTCCTGAGTTCAAAATAAGGATTAAGATTATGCTAATATAGGTATTGGCCTGAGGCAAGGGTTTGCTCTTCCCGGGTCCGTTCTTTGCATCAAAATTCCACGGTGGCGCCAATCCTGCCACTCAAGCAGGAAGTCCAAGGAGGGATGACTATGGAGCTGCTGATGAAAAAGAGGTTCTTCCGTCCGGATGAGGTTGCCGAAATCCTTTCTCTCTCTCGCCGTACGGTCTACCGTATGATTCGCGATGGCCGCCTGACCGGGGTGCGGCTGGGTTCCGGCCCTTGGCGGATTGCCCGGGAAAGCATTCAGCAATTGCTTCCCCAATCCCGTTAACCGGGATGCCCAAAGTCCGTGTCGGATGGGCACAGACCCGCTTCTGTGCCCATCCCCAGGTAAGCAGGCACCTTTACTCGCAAAACGGCGGGCAAATTAATATCTGTTACCGCCCGCCCGGTAGCATTAAATGATTAAATGAGGCCAAAGGCCGGAAGTCTGCCTCCACGGTGCCGGGAATTTCCCGGGAGAAATGTGGAGCGTGGCCGCCCCTGTTTCAGAAAGTCCGCGGCGTCTGCCCTCTATCCCCTGGCAAAAGCCCGCTAGTCATAGTGAAAAAAGAAAGCCTCTGGGAAAGCAAAGTTCATTTTTGAATAGAAACCCAAAGCTGGTGGCCCTGTCTGGAGGTTGATCGCTCCTCCCCGTCCTGGCCCAGCTTGGCGTGGAAAAAAACATTTTTTACCGCCCCTTCCGAGTTCATCCCTCTCCCGGCCATTCATAAGATTCACCTTGCATTTTCCCTGATTTTCCTTAAAATATATTTGATTCTGATAAATTTGCGGTTTTCCCAAAAAACCAGGTCATGCAATGAACCATCGTTTAAGTCCGTTTTACAAAAACATTGCCCTGTGGCTTCTGATCAGCCTGGTAATGATTTTTTTGTTCAATTACTTCAACACCGCCGAGCAGGCCCGGGGCAAAATTACCATCAGCTATACCCAGTTTCTGAACCTGGTCAAGGATGGCAAGGTCACCAAGGTCACCCTGCAGGGAGATGAAATATTCGGCGAACAAGCCGACGGCAAGGCCTTCCGCTCCTATGCCCCTTCGGATCCCGATCTGGTGAAACTCCTCCGGGGAAAAAACGTCGAAATCATCGCCAAGCCCAAAGAGGAGAACGAATGGTACACCACCTTGCTGGTATCCTGGCTCCCCATGCTGGTGCTCATCGCCATCTGGATTTTCTTCATGCGCCAGATGCAGACCGGGGGCGGCAAAGCTATGTCCTTTGGCAAAAGCCGGGCCCGCTTGATGACCGAAAGCTCCGTGAAGGTGACCTTCAAAGATGTGGCCGGCATTGAGGAAGCCAAGGAGGAGGTGGCGGAAATCATTGACTTCCTCAAAGACCCTAAAAAGTTCACCCGGTTGGGAGGCCGCATCCCCAAAGGCATCCTCCTGGTGGGGCCCCCGGGCAGCGGCAAGACGCTTTTGGCCCGGGCCATTGCCGGGGAGGCCGGCGTCCCCTTCTTCAGCATCAGTGGCTCCGACTTCGTGGAAATGTTTGTGGGCGTGGGCGCTGCCCGAGTGCGGGACCTGTTCATTCAAGCCAAGAAAAATTCCCCCTGCATCGTCTTCATTGACGAAATTGACGCGGTGGGCCGCCACCGGGGTGCCGGGCTGGGCGGCGGCCACGATGAGCGGGAACAGACCCTGAACCAGCTCCTGGTGGAAATGGACGGCTTTGAGACCAATGAAGGAGTGATTCTCATCGCCGCCACCAACCGCCCCGACGTCCTGGATCCGGCCCTCCTGCGCCCCGGCCGCTTCGACCGGCAGGTGGTGGTTCCCATCCCCGACGTCAAAGGCCGGGAGGAAATTCTCAAGGTGCACACCCGCAAAGTTCCCCTGGAGACCTCGGTGGACCTTAACGTGCTGGCCCGCAGCACCCCCGGCTTCTCCGGCGCCGACCTGGAAAACCTGGTGAATGAAGCCGCCCTCCTGGCCGCCCGGGTCAACCGCGACGCCGTCAGCATGGAGGATTTCGAACAGGCCAAAGACAAGGTGCTCATGGGCTCCGAGCGCAAGAGCATGATCCTGAGCGAGCAGGAGCGCCGCACCACGGCTTACCATGAAGCCGGGCACACCCTGGTGGCCCACCTCATTCCCGGCACCGACCCCATTCACAAAGTCACCATTATTCCCCGGGGCCGGGCTCTGGGCGTGACCCAACAGCTTCCCCTGGATGAACGCCACACCTACCCCAAGGATTACCTGCTGGGCACCCTTACCGTGCTTCTGGGCGGCCGGGCCGCCGAAGAGCTGGTATTCAACCAGTTCACCACCGGCGCCGGCAATGACCTGGAGCGGGCCACCGATCTGGCCCGGAAAATGGTGTGCAACTGGGGAATGAGCGAGGAACTGGGCCCCGTCACCTTCGGGAAACGGGAGGAACACATCTTCCTGGGCCGAGAAATCTCCCAGCCCAAGGACTTCAGCGAGGAAACCGCCAAAACCATTGACGCGGCCATTAAAAATCTGGTAATGAGCGCCTACCAGCGGGCCAAGGACCTGCTGAACGCCCATCTGACCGAGCTTCAGGCTCTGGCCCAAGCCCTGTTGGAAAAGGAAACCCTGGATGGGCAGGAAATCGCTGCCCTTCTGGCCTCCTTCAACCAAACCGGGGAGTCCCCGGAAACTGAAGCCGAGGAGGAAGCGCCACAACTTCCTCTGGGGCTTCAACAGGCGTGAGGTAACCCTGCAGCTCTATAATATCCTGGTGTTAACCTAAGGGGGCGGGCCTTGACAGACCCGCCTTTTCCTTTGAAAAGCTTCTCCCCCAGAGAGGGTTAGTCCTTGACCACCACCGTCCATGCCGACACCCAACTGGCCAAGGACCGCAGGGATCTGCTCCACCTCCTGCAGCATGCCGACCGGCCCCTGCTCATGGGCATCATCAACGTTACTCCCGACTCCTTCGCCGACGGCGGTCAATGTTTCGAGCCCGACGCCGCCATCCGGCATGCCCGCTCCTTGGCCGCGGCCGGCGCCGATATTCTGGATATCGGAGGAGAATCCACCCGCCCCTTTTCCCAGCCTGTGTCCCTGGAAGAGGAACTCCGCCGGGTCTTGCCGGTCATTGAGGCGGTCAGCACCGAAATCCCTCTGCCCCTCTCCATCGACACCTACAAATCCCCGGTGGCCTGGGCCGCCCTGAACGCCGGTGCCTCTATCATCAACGACATCAGCGCCCTGCGCTTTGACCCGGAGATGGTGCATCTGGCTCGAGAGGCCCAAGTCCCAGTGATCCTCATGCACATGCAGGGCACCCCCCGGGACATGCAGGTCAATCCCACCTACCGCGACCTTCTGGGCGAAATCAAGGCCTTCTTCCGGGAACGGCTGGACTTCGCCGTCTCCCAGGGACTTCCTCGGGAGAGGCTCATTCTCGACCCGGGCATTGGCTTCGGCAAAACCTTTGACCACAATCTGGAAATTCTGAACAACCTCCACGTGTTCCATGATTTGGACTGCCCCCTTCTGGTGGGGCCTTCCCGCAAGGCCTTCATCGGCCACCTTCTGAAGTTGCCGGCTGGCCCGGAGCGGGACGTGGGCACCCTGGCAGCCCTGGCTATGGCCGTGGCAGGTGGGGCCCGCATCCTCCGGGTTCACAATGTGGCCTTCGCCCGGCAGTTCCTCACGGTCTTCCAGGCCATCCGGGAAAAGCCGGTCCATAACTCGGCTTAGACCGTTTCCTAACGTTTCCCGGGGCCTCGGTCTCTAAGACATAAGGATTTGAAATCAGGGGAGTATCTCCTCCAGCAGCCCGCTGAGGCTTCTCCCCCACTCCCTTTCGCCGGAAAAAAATTGTATGATTACCCCTGAATTAAAGAGCTGTGGCAAAATCGGGGACATTTCCACC
>JAFDHU010000125.1 GCA_019308625.1 Deltaproteobacteria bacterium | reverse complement strand
GGGGATAATTTCCTGGACTTCCCGTCCTTGCGGTCGGGGAAGGTAATATAAGACGACAACGTGAATATTTTTGCCCTCTGCGAATTGAATCAGCATATCGCGTTTTTGGTTTTCTGTTTTGGCAACTGATTACTGGCCACGGTCCCTGCTGATCCTGGCCCTGGACACCGCCACAGACCGGGGTAGTCTGGCCCTGATGGAAGAGGACCGGCTGCTGGGGGAATACCTGCTCGCCGCCCCCGGGAGCTTCCTTCAGCATTTGCTGCCCGGATTGGAAACCCTTCTCCAGGATACCGGCCGGCGTCTGGAGGACGTGGGGGCCATTGCGGTGAGCCAGGGGCCGGGGAATTTTACCGGTCTGCGCCTTGGCTTGGCTACAGCCAAGGGTCTGGCCTGGTCCCTGAGGGTGCCCTTGGTGGCGGTGCCTACTCTGGAGGTGCTGGCTGCCCAATGTGCCTTGCAGCCCCGGCCGGTGGCGGTGATTATTGACGCCAAGCGCCGGGAGGTGTATCTGGGCCGCTTCCTTGGCGCCGAGGCGGAGCCCCGGGCCCTTGAGCCGCCTGTGCGCCTGCCCCTGGCGGAGCTGCCGGGCCGGCTCACCCCACCCCTGCTACTCACCGGTCCGGCCCTTGACACCTACGAGGATTTTCTCGAGGATTTTCTGCGGGACAAGCTGCATCCGGACATCCGGCTGGCGCCCCCCGAGGCGCGCCACCCCCGGGCCGCCACTCTGGCCCGGCTGGCCCGGCAGCGCCTCCAAGCCGGTCAGACCGTCTCCCCCTCACAACTGGTGCCCCTTTACCTGCGCCCGGCCCTTTAGGCCACATGGACCCTCCATCTTGCCTTTTCCCAACATATTGTATTTTTTGGTCAATTAGACCACAATTTCTTTGAAATAAGGCCAGGGAAAAGCTTGACAGGCCAAAGAAAAAATGCTACAAAAAGTTAGCTTAACATATGAAAATTTAATGAAATTTTGTTCAGAGGGCCTATGCCTTTCCCGGACCCCGGGTCCTTGACATTGCCACTCGCTGTCGGCTCTCCCAGCCCCCGGGAATCACTCTCTTGGTTTCCCTCCATGATGCCTCATCCTAATCACTTTTTGGGTGTGCCTTGGAATTTTTGCCCTCCAGGCGCCCAGGCCCTTCCTCCGGAGCATCCATGAGTCCGACCCGCAAGATGCTCATCAACGCCGCGGATCCAGAAGAATTCCGCGTGGCCATTCTGGAGGAGGGCGTGCTGGAGGAATTCGCCCTGGAGGCCGCCAGCCGGGAGTCCACCAAGGGCAACATTTACAAGGGGGTGGTGGTCAATATTGAGCCCAGCCTGCAGGCGGCCTTTGTCAATTACGGCGGCGCCCGGCACGGTTTTTTGCCCTTATCTGAAGTCCACCCGGACTACTACCAGAAAAAGCCCCCCAAAAAGGGGAGGCTCCGCATCCAGCACGCCTTGCGCAAGGGCCAGGAGGTCATCGTCCAGGTGGTCAAGGAGGAAAGCGCCACCAAGGGAGCCTATCTCAGCACTTACATTTCCCTGCCCGGCCGCTACTTAGTGCTTCTCACCAAGCAAAGCCACCTGGGCATCTCCCGCAAGATAGAACAGGAGGAGGAGCGGGCCCGCCTCAAGGATTTGGCCCAGAAGCTGGGCCTGCCCCCGGAAATGGGCCTTATTGTTCGCACCGCGGGGGCGGAAGGCAACCGCCGCAACCTGGCCAAGGACTTGCAAATCCTCCTGAAAATCTGGCAGGATATCCAAAAAGCCGCTCAACACCCGGCCCCCTGCCTGCTTTACAAGGACCTGGACCTCATCACTCGCACTGTACGGGACTATTTCTCCAAGGAGGTCAAAACCATCCTGGTGGATGACCCGGAGGTCTATCACCAGTTGCGCAGCTTCCTGCGGCTGGTGGCCCCCCATCAAGTCCGGGCCCTGAAACTGTATCGGGACAAGCTTCCCCTGTTTGTGCGCTTCCAGATTGAAGAACAGGTGGAGCGCCTTTTTGAGGCCCGGGTGCCCCTCAAATCGGGAGGCTCCATCGTCATCAACCCCACCGAGGCCCTGGTGGCCGTGGACGTAAACTCCGGGCGTTACACCAGCCAGAAGGAGTTGGAGGAAACCGCGTTCAAGACCAACGTGGAGGCCGCCGAAGAAATCGCCCGGCAGCTCCGGCTGCGGGACCTGGGCGGTCTGGTGGTCATTGACTTCATTGACATGCGGGACCGAAACCACATCAAGGCGGTGGAGCGAACCCTGCGCCAAGCCCTGAAAAAGGACAAGGCCCGGGTGACCGTGGGCCATATTTCCCGGTTTGGGCTGCTGGAGCTCTCTCGGCAAAGGCTTAGGCCCGGGGCGGAGACCGCGGCCTTTATCACCTGTCCCACCTGCCAAGGCAAGGGCCGCACCAAATCCATCCCGTCTTTGGCGGTGGGGCTGCTCCGCCAGATCAGCCTGCAGGCCGCCCAGAATCAACTGGAAGAGGTACGGGTCACCGCCAGCGAGGAGGTGGCCAATTTTCTCTTCAACCAGAAGCGGCGGGAGCTAATCTCCCTGGAGGAGCAGTACCAGATCAAAGTTGTGATTAACGCCGCCCATGGCGTGCCGCCGGAAAATTTTCAGGTGGAATATCTTAAAACCGAGGCCGCCCCCCCGGCTCCGGAAAAAGGCGTGGCAAAGGAGACGAAACGTGCGCAGCAATTTGATGAAATCCGGCTTGGAAAAATACCCGCATCGGTCCCTCCTCAAGGCCATGGGCCTCACGGATGAGGAAATTGACCGCCCCCTCATCGGCATCGCCAACTCTTACAACGAACTTATTCCGGGCCACATCCATCTGGACAAAATCACCCAGGCCGCGGCGGCCGGGGTGCGGCTGGCCGGGGGCACACCCCTCCAGTTCGGGGTCATCGGGGTTTGCGACGGCCTGGCCATGCATCATCAGGGCATGAAATATTCCCTGCCCTCCCGGGAGCTCATTGCCGATTCCGTGGAGGTGATGGCCATGGCCCAGCCCTTTGACGGACTGGTGCTGGTGGCCAGTTGCGACAAAATTGTGCCCGGCATGCTGATGGCCGCCCTGCGCCTGGACATCCCGGCAATACTAATCAGCGGCGGCCCCATGTTGGCCGGACGGTTTCAGGGTCAGGAGGTTGATCTGATCAGCGTTTTTGAAGGGGTAGGCGCGGTGCGGGCCGGGCGTCTGTCCGAAGACCAGCTTAGGGAGCTGAGCGAATGTGCCTGTCCCGGGTGCGGCTCCTGTGCCGGCATGTTCACCGCCAACTCCATGAACTGCCTATCTGAGGCCTTGGGCTTGGCCCTGCCCGGCAACGGCACCATCCCGGCGGTGGCTGCAGCCCGCTACCGCTTGGCCAAAGAAGCGGGCATGAAGCTAATGGAGCTGGTAGGGCGTCAGATAACCCCGCGGCAGATCGCCACCCTGGAGGCTTTCCGAAACGCCATCGCGGTGGACATGGCCCTGGGCTGCTCCACCAACACCGTGCTGCATGTGCCGGCCATCGCCCGGGAGGCGGACATTGACCTGCCCCTGGACCTCTTCAACCAAGTGAGTGAGCGAACCCCCAATCTGGCCAAACTTTCACCGGCCGGAGCCCACCACTTGGAAGACCTGGACCGGGCCGGCGGAGTGCCCGCGGTAATGAAGACACTGCTGGATGGAGGCCTGCTTTCGGGAGCCCCCTTGACCGTTACCGGCGCCACCGTAGCCGACAATCTGGCCAGGGTCCGGGTACTGGATGAGGGAGTCATCCGGCCCCTGGAGCGGGCCTACCATAAAGAGGGGGGCATCGCCATCCTGCGGGGCAATCTGGCCCCTGAAGGCGCAGTGGTCAAACAATCTGCGGTGGCGCCGGAAATGCTGGTGAACGAAGGCACTGCCCGGGTGTTTGATTCGGAGGAGGCGGCCACCGAGGCCATTCTGGGCCGGAAAATTACTCCAGGAGACATCATTGTCATCCGCTACGAGGGCCCCAAGGGCGGCCCGGGCATGCGGGAGATGCTTACTCCCACCAGCGCCATTGCCGGCATGGGCTTGGACAAGGAAGTGGCCCTGCTCACCGATGGGCGGTTTAGCGGCGGCACCCGAGGGGCGGCCATCGGGCACATATCCCCGGAAGCCGCGGAAGGCGGACCCATCGCTTTGGTTCAGGAAGGCGACCGCATCCGGATAGACATTCCGGCCAAAACTCTGACCCTGCTGGTGGAGGAAGCAGAGCTGGCCCGCCGCCGGCAGGCCTGGCAGCCCCCGGAGCCCAAAATCAAGCACGGCTACGCCGCCCGCTACAGCCGCCTAGTCAGCTCCGGCAGCCGTGGGGCGGTATGTCTTTAAGAGAGCGACCGAACAGGGATTTCTCACCGCCCTGCACGTTCGCCGGAAAAGAAAGGCCTTTATTTGAAAATTTCTGAAGGATGGTGACGGAGGCGGCGGAGATTTTTACCGAGGAGGGGACAGAGGATGAAGGTTCGGTAGAAAATTCTTCGTCGCGGTTGAGACAACAGGTCATTTTTGAAAATAAAAATCACAAGAAAAACAATCACTTTGCCACTTTATCAACCAAATCTGCTGATCTTATTAAAACATTTACCTAACTTATATCCTGTTAATTAAAAGGATGGAACGATGAGGCTGAGGATTGAGCGTGAGGTATTGCTGAAAGGGGTGGGACGCACTCTGGGAGTAGTGGATCGGCGGGGCACGCTCCCCATTTTGAGCCATTTTCTCATGGACGCCCGGGATTCCCAAGTAACCATCGCGGCCACTGACCTGGAGGTAAGTTTCCGGGGCGTCTACCCCGCGATGGTGGAGGAAGCCGGCTCCCTCACCTTGCCAGCCCACTATTTTCACAACCTGGTCAAGGAGCTTCCTGGAGAATTTCTGGACCTCACCGGCACGGAGAAGTCCAGCCTCCAGCTCCAGGTGGGCGAAGCCCGCTATCAGCTTTTGGGACTGCCTGCCGATCAGTTCCCGCCGGTGCCGGAAATCCCCGAGCAGGACATGGCCGAAGTGGAATCCAAACTCCTTAAGGAAATGATTGAAAAAACCATTTTTTCGGTGTCGGTGGACGACCTGCAGTACCACCTTTCCGGCATCTTTTGGGAAAAGGTGGAAGACCTGAATCTGCGCCTGGTGTCTACTGACGGCCACCGGCTCACCCTTATCCAGCGGCAGTTTCCGGAAAGCGAGAAGTTCGCCATTGAAGAGGGCATACTCATCCCCCGCAAAGGGGTGACCGAAATCTCTCGGCTGTTGGCCGAAGAGGAACGGGTGAGTCTGGGCCTGAGCAAAAAGAGCCTGGCCCTGAAGGCGGACAACAAGTTTCTGTTCATCCGCCTGCTGGAAAAGAAATTTCCGGACTACCGGCGCATCATTCCCGAAAGCTTCGCTTGGCGTTTCCGCCTGCAGCGCCAGGAACTGTATGACTCCATCCGGCGCATTTCGCTGCTGTCCACTGAGCGGTTCCGGGGCATCATTTTCCATTTGCATCCGGACAACATGGAAGTAACCTTCCAGAACCCCGAGGTGGGTGAAGGCCGGGAAGTGCTTTCTTTAGTCATGGAAGAGGGGGACCCTGACCAGCTTCCCTGGGCTTCAATGCCAGATATTTCCTGGAGCCCCTGGTGGCCATGCGCGGCGAGGAGGTGATTTTGGAACTAAATGATCGGGACCGGCCCTGCCGGCTCATGGACAAGGATGACCTTGATTATTTCGGCATCATCATGCCCATGAGTTTGTAGAGGCGGAAGGGAAGATGAATAAAAACCAAGACATGATGGAAGACAGAAGCGACCTCACCCAGGGCTCCGGGGCTGTGCCTGGCCGGGAGGGGCTAGAAGGCTACCTGGCCGAACACATCCAGGTACTCAAGGATCTGGAAGGGGTGCGCGAGCGCCCCTCCATGTACATCGGCAACACCGACACCGAGGGCCTGCACCATCTGGTTTATGAGGTGGTGGACAATGCCATTGACGAGGCCATGGCCGGCTACTG
>JAFDHU010000124.1 GCA_019308625.1 Deltaproteobacteria bacterium | reverse complement strand
CTCGGGTGGAGGTGGGCCGGGTCTTCGTGGACGGCAAGGGCGTGGGGGATGTTTCTCATATCGTGCTCCGGGACCGCCGGGCCCTAGCTTTGGACGGCCTGGTCATCGCCACCGTGGCCGTGGATCCGGTGGCCAAACGAATGGTCACCGAACCGGACCTCATCACCCGGGGCTTCGCTCTGGAGGAGGAGCACGCCTTCCTGCTGGCCCAGGCCCGGAAAATCTTTGCGGGCATCGTGGCCCAGGCCCTGGGGGAGCCTACCCAGGATTGGCTGGAAATCCAGGCGGAGGTGGGAAAGGCTTTGCGCAGGCTGTTCTTCAAGACCCTGGAGCCCTCCCGGAAACTCCTGTTATAATATGCGGCACAGATCCTGACAGGCCCTGAAAAAGGAGGAGAGATGGCGCGATTCCGCTTCTCCCTGGCCGCGGTGGTCCTGATTTTGCTGGCTGTCGCGGTCTTGGCTGGGGGCCGCCTTTCACCGGAAAAAAACGCCAAATATTATTTTGACCAAGGCACGGAGCACATGCACCGCGGCCGCTATCAGGCGGCCCTCCGGGACCTGACCCGGGCCATTGAGCTGGATCCCAACTATGACAAGGCCTATCGCCAGCGGGGCAACGTCTACTTTCGGATGGGCGATTATGACCGGGCCTTGGCTGACTATAACCGGGCCCGACGGGTAACTCCCGGGCTGGGCCGCAATTACTATCTCCGGGCCTTGGTATACCTGAAGCTGGGCAAACTGGAGGAGGCCCTGACTGAGTTGAACCTGGCCATCGCCTGGCCTGCGAAGAGGTGGACCGTTACACCGATGCCCTGGCGGCTTTCCGGAACTTTGTGAAATTCGCCCCCCCGGAATACCGGTACCACGCCGCCGTTATCCAAGAGAAGCTCCGGAACCTGGACAAGGAAGAATCAGAAGATTAATCAGGCCCCTCAAAGGGCCAGCCTTTTTCTCTCGGCTCCCCTGTTTCCCAGGCCGCCTGCCGCAACCGGGGATCCGAATCCCTGGTGCCAGCCCCTGATGGACGCGGTGGAGCACGGCGCAGTCATGCGGCTGAGGCCCAAGCTGATGGCCATCCTGTCCACCATGATGGGGCTGTTCCCTAGCATGTGGGCCACCGGCACCGGCGCTGAGGTAGCCAAGCGCATCGCCGCCCTCATGGTGGGCGGGGTCATCACCTCCTTCCTGCTCCAGTTGCTGGTTTACCCGGCCATTTACTTCCTGTGGAGATGGCATACGGAGGTGAAAAAGCGGTAGACCGCCCGCTCCGGGCAGAACTCTGTCGGGGCTGCCCTCCCGTCTGCCGAGGAGGAAGGGCTGAGGTACCGCCGTCTTGAGCTTGAGATCCTATTGTGGAGGAAAAAAATCATCGCTCCCGGCTCTCTGTCCGCCTATCTTCTTATTCCCCTGGCCGCCCTGGTCACTGCCGGCCTGACCCTGTTTTCCGGCTTCGGTCTGGGGACCCTGTTCCTCCCGGTCTTTGCCCTGTTTTTCCCCCTGGAGGTGGCCATCGCTGCCACCGCGGTGGTACATCTGGCCAACAATCTTTTTAAGGTGGCCCTCCTGGGGAAATATGCCGACCGGGGTGTGATCCTGCGCTTCGGGCTGCCGGCCATCGCCGCGGCCTACCTGGGGGCCCGTAGCCTGGTGTGGCTGGGGGAGCTCCCCCCCCTTCTCACCTACCATTGGGGAGGCCGGACTCTGGAGGTGGCCCCGGTGAAACTGGTGGTCGCCGTCCTGATGGTGGGTTTCGCCCTGCTGGAGGCGGCTCCGGCTGGGGAGAAATTCACCCTGGAAAGGAAATTCCTGCCCCTGGGGGGTGTCCTGAGCGGCTTTTTTGGCGGCCTCTCCGGCCATCAGGGAGCCCTGCGCAGCGCCTGCCTGCTGCGCTGCGGCCTCGGCAAGGAGAGCTTCATCGGCACCGGCGCGGCCATTGCCACTCTGGTGGACCTCTCCCGCCTGGCAGTATATATCCACCGGTTCTTTTTCCCCAGCCTTCAGGCTCAGGCCGGCATCCTGGCCGCCGCGGTGGCCGCGGCCTTAACCGGCACTTTTACCGGCAGCCGGCTGCTGGGCCGGGTCACTTTCCGCAGCATCCGCATCCTGGTCTCCGTACTGCTTGGCGGCGTGGCCCTGGGACTGGCAACCGGGCTGTTATGACTCGAAAATCACCCTTGCTGCCCCGGCCTTTTACCCTGAACCATGGTCAGCCGGACTTACCCATGAAACCCGCGTCCTGCCGGGAGGATTTATTCGCCCCATTTGACCTCCTATTGACATATAAATTCTGATGGTTATAAATAAATCATGCTAAGCCATTGGCAAAAGCATCCTTACCTGCGAGTGGGGGTCTTTTTCTTGGTGGCCCTCTTCGCGGTGGTGGCGGTGGCGGACGCCGCGGTCTGCCAGACCAACATTCATCACGACGGCCACTGTCTGCTGCCCTGCATCTGCTGCCACGCCGTTCTGGCGATCCAGACCGGGCCCGATATCCGTAGCCAGGAACCGGTGGTGACTTGCATCCTTGCTCCGGACCAAGTTTCGCCGGTGCTTTTGCCCTCTTCCATCTTCCATCCACCCCGCGTCTGATTCCGTTCTTCGGCTGATTTTCTTCCGGACACCAGGTTGACTTTGCCTTCCGGCCCTGGAGCTTTCCGGAAGCGAGCTTTCATCCTGAGAAACCGCCAAACCCCTGCCCCCTCCCCGCGGGAGAGAGGGGCTAAACGGAAACTCTCACTTAAAAAACAAGCAAAGGAGACTTTCTCATGAAAATGAAGCGCGGGTTCATTCTCGGCTTGACTCTGGCGCTGGCCTTTACCCTGACTCTGGGTTTTCCCGGGGGATCCCCAGCCCAGCCAAGCAATTCCGGGGCTTCCAAACCTGCAACCGGTCAGGACTACCGCACCGGTTACTATGACTCCAGCAACTATTATCCCGGGGCTTACTGTCCCGGTTCCATGGGCCCAGGCTACGGCTACTATGGTTCGCCCCGCTCGGGTGACTACGGCTCCCGGTCTTGGAGCTGGGGCTCCTGCGGCCCCCGGGGACCTATAAACTCCGGTTATACCCGGGGCTACCGGGGCGGCTGGGGTTGCTGGTAGAGTGAAACCTAATCCAGACCGGCCCGGCCCGACGATCGGGCCGGGCCAGACAGGCAGCTGGTGGAAAGCTTCGGATATGGCTAGATCGTTTTAGGAGCCGTCATGCCTGACTGCCTATCCAATCCAAAAACAGGAGGAGTAATCATGAAAAGACTGTTACTAACAGTAATGCTGACGGCTTTGGCCGTCATGCTGATAGGGGGAACCGTTGCGGCTCAGCCTACGGGGCAACGGGGCGGCCCCGGCTGGCACTGCCCCTGGATGGGCGGGCCCGGTCCTGGGATGCGAGGCGGACCCGGCTGGTACTGCCCCTGGGGACGGGGCAGCGCGGTGACCCCGCCGGTAGCCCAGCCCGGCAGGCCCCTGACCGCAGACCAGGCCAAAGCTATGGTACAGCAGTACATCAGCAACAACCCCAACCTCAAGACAGGCAAGGTGGTGGCCAAAGACGGCTTCTATGAAGTGGACGTGATCACCAAGGACGGCTCCCTGGTGGACAGAATCCAGGTGAACAAGGAGACCGGCTGGTTCCGCTCCCCTTACTAATCCCTATTTCCTTGTCAGGGATGGGAAGGCCCTCTTTGCATCCCTGACTTTTGTGCCCCAGAAGAGTTTATCAAGACTGGAAGCATAAAGAGGGCTTTCTCCGGCCTAACCACAACAGCCAAAAAATCCGCCAAGCAAGGAAAGATTGACGAACCCCGCCAAAGAAGGGAAACTTAAACGGTTTGTAAATCCACCTTCCCAAGTCAGGATGAGTACCCATCAGGATAAAGTTATGGCCCCTCTGATTCCCGGCAGTCTGCACACCACCGCCATGGGGATTCTGCCCCATGAGGAGGTGGACCCGGCCCTGGAGCTGGCCCTGTCTCTGGACATCCCCTTCTGGCCCCAGCTCCCCCACGTAAGCTTCTATGAGGACATGTACGTCCAGGCCGCGGAGCACTTCCCGGGCATCATCCTTTTCCCCGAAGCCAACACCCTGCGCTTTGACACCGCCAGATTTTATGAGGAGCTGCCCGGGCTGCTGGACCATTGGCCGGACCTGGACTACTTTGACATCTCCCCCTCCTACTCCGTAGTTTACCACAAGTTTCTGAACCTGGACCTGAAGGGCTACCTGGCCATCCGCGGCCAGATGGAGGGGCCCGTCAGCTTCGGCCTGAAGGTCCTGGACGACCACGACCGGCCCATCATTTTCAGCGATGAGGTCCGGCCCCTGCTTATGGATTTTATGGCCCGGCGGGTCCAAGCCCAGCTCCGGCACCTCCAGCAAAAGCACCCCCGGGCTTTCATGTTCATTGACGAGCCCGGGCTGCAGTTCATCTTCAGCTCCATCTCCGGCTACACCGACATTATGGGCAAAAAGGACCTGGACCGCTTCCTCTCCCAGATAGACCGCCCCCGAGGCATCCATTTGTGCGGCAACCCGGAGTGGGAGTTCCTGCTGAACCGGGATCTGGACATCGTGTCTATGGACGCCTTCACCAACGGCGAAATCCTCAAGGCCTACGGCAAGACCATCAAGCGCTTTCTGGACCGGGGTGGGGTCATTTGCTGGGGCATTGTCCCCACCTGGGTGGAGGCGGTGACAGAAACCGACCTGCAGCAACTGATGGACTACCTGGAGGAGCTGTGGCAGGCTCTGCTGGCCGAAGGCGTTGACCGGGACCTGCTTCTCACCCGCAGCTTGCTGGCCCCGGCTCGCTGCTGCCTGGTGAATCCGGACCGCACCCGCACCGTTACCCAGGCCTATGGATGGTTGCGGGAGCTGTCCCTTCGCCTGCGGGAGAAATATAGGCTGGATTAGTTTTTGGTTTGGGGTTTTCCAAAAATCAATCGAGGGGGAATTATTGATAGGAGTAAAAAGAGGCTACCCGTCATCACCCTGAGCCGCAGGCAAAGGGGCAGGATGCCTCTGTTCCGCTAGACCCTCCAGAAATGACAGGAAAGCCTTCAGCTTCATGCACCGGGTAATATGGGATTTTTGTACAGGGCTGGGAAAAGGGAGCCAGGGCTGGTGTCCCCTTCCAAAGATTTTCCCCTCCCCCACTGCTCCAAGGGCCTGTGGGCGTGTATAAAAAATCAGGGTATCTGGGAGGTGCGCGCCAACCCCCGGCATTTTGTCTTCTCCAAGGTGATGTACTGGGTAAGGCGAGGGAGTGTTTTTGCTGTGCAGCTTCTGGCTGGTCCACTGCCTGGTGGGCCTCAACCGTCTGGAGGAGGCCGAGGAACTGCTTCACCGGCTGGAGGCCACCGCCAATCACCTGGGGTTGTTTGCCGAAGAATATGACCTGGTGTGGCGGGAGCCCCTGGGCAACTTCCCCCAGGCCTTTACCCACATCGGCTACCTCAACAGCGTTGCCGCCCTGCAGCAGGCCAAGGCCGCCCGGACTAGAGGGCCCTGGGCCAGGAAGGACAAAGGCATGCCCTGGATGTTTTTCCAGAAGATTCTTCTGAATGACGGCGAACCCACCGAGGAAATTCCCCCTCAGGAAATGGCCGCCAGGCTCAAGACCACCATGAACACCCTCCGAGGCGCCTTTTTTGAGCCCAGCGGCCGGGTGGCTTATGAGCGCATGGCCCAGTCCGAAATTTATCAGGACTTTCTCAAGCTGAGCCGCAACCTGAAAACCATGAACCTGCGCGGACTGACCCGCCGGGAAGAAAAGATGGCCTTCTGGATCAACCTCTACAATGTCATCGTCATCCACGGGGTCATTGCCCTGGGAATCCGGGATTCGGTCAAGGAAGTGTGGAACTTCTTCCGGCGGGTGCAGTATCAGATC
>JAFDHU010000123.1 GCA_019308625.1 Deltaproteobacteria bacterium | reverse complement strand
ACATTGGGGGGATTCCGTAACAGCGGCGGGGCCGCTCCAGGAAGGAAACAATCTTAGAGACTGGCATCCCATGAGGCATGCCAATCCCACATATGCAAAAAAGAGGAGGGCCCCCGCCCTCTGCACCGTTTTCATCATGGCCGGCTGCTGGCTATGGCAGTTGCTAGCAAGATAATTACTGGTTAAGTGGAATTTCAAGATGCCCCGGAATCATTTTCCGGCTGCTAGTCATCTGTGGAGGTGGTGTATTCCTGCCAATCGGGAATTTCGCTCTTCAGGAAATGCCTAAGCTTTTTTATCAGCCGGTCCTCAATCTGGCGCACCCGCTCCCGGGAAATATTGTGACGGGCGCCGATTTCCTGCAGGGTTAGGGGTTTTTCCGCCAACAGCCGCAGGTCCAGGATGTCCAGTTCTTTTTCATTCAAACTCCGGCGGAATTCTGTAAGCTTCTCCCGGAACAGCTCCTTCAGTTCGGCGTCGGCCAGGACCTCTTCCACCTGGGGTTCCGTGGCGGGCAGAAAATTCTTGTGATATTCCTCGGAGCCCTCCCGCAGGGGCGCATCCAGGGACAGCTCCCAGCCGCCCAGGCGCTGTTCCATCTCAATGACCTCCTCCTCCCGCACCTGCAGCACTTCCGCCAGCATTTTGGGTCCCGGCTCAAAGCCCATGGCCCTGAGCTTCTCCTTCTCCCGTTTCAGGTTGTAGAACAGTTTCCGCTGCGACTGGGTGGTGCCGATCTTCACCAGCTTCCAGTTGTCCATGATGAACTTGAGGATGTAGGCCTTGATCCAAAAAGAGGCGTAATAGGACAGCTTGATGCCCCGGTAGGGGTCAAATTTCTTGATGGCCTGCATCAACCCGATGTTGCCTTCCTGGATGAGGTCCAGGAGGTTCTTCATCCAGTACTTTTGAAATTCCAGGGCGATCTTGATGACCAGCCTGAGATTGCTGGTGATGAGGCGATAGGCTATCTCCGGATCGCCGGTTTCCTTGTAGCGGACGGTCAGTTCCTTTTCTTCCTCGGGAGTCAGCAGGCTGAAGCGGTTGGCCTCCCGGATGTAGCGTTGCAGGGGGTCCAGCTCCAGCGGTATGGGCGGCCCGGCCTCTTCCTCAACCGGCTCTTCCGCCTCCAGGTCCAGGATTTCCGGCTCTTCGGGATATTCCTGGACCTCCAGCTCGGGTTCATAGATTCGGGTCATAAGCTTCTCCGCTTGTGGGTCCGGCTTACCAGTAAAGGCGGACTGAAATGCCGTGCTGGTGGAGATAATCTTTGATGGCTTTAATGGTATAGGTGCCGTAATGGACCATAGAGGCGATGAGGGCCGCATCCGCGTGGCCTTCAGTGAGCACTTGTCGCAGATGTTCAGGCTTGCCGGCGCCGCCGGAGGCGATGACCGGAATAGGCACGGCCTCCGCGATCATACGGGTAAGGGTGATTTCATATCCCGCCTGGGTGCCGTCGGCATCAATGGAGTTGAGGCAGATTTCCCCGGCTCCCAGCCGCACGGCTTCCTGGGCCCACCACAGGGCGTCAATCCCCATAGGGGTGCGGCCGCCGTGGATGACGATCTCATAGCCCGAGGGGATGGCAGGGGTTGGCTCCACCTTTTTCACATCCATGCCCAGCACGATGCACTGGCTGCCAAAGGCCCTGGCCCCCTGGGCGATGAGGCTGGGGTCCAGAACCGCCGCGGTGTTGACGCTGACTTTTTCTGCCCCGGCCAGGAGCACCTCCCGCATGTCCTCCAGTGTCCGGATGCCGCCCCCTACCGAAAAAGGGATGAAAATTTCGGCCGCGGTCCGGCGCACCACGTCAATCATGATGTTGCGCCGGTCGCTGGACGCAGTGATGTCGTAAAACACCAGTTCATCGGCGCCGGCTTCGTAGTAGGCCCGGGCCATCTCCACGGGGTCGCCCACGTCCACGTTGTTCAAAAATTTTATACCCTTGGTGGTGCGCCCGTCCCTGACGTCCAGGCAGGGGATGATCCGCTTACTCAGCATACTCGCCGTCCCAGGCCAGGAAATTCTCCAGGATCTTCAGGCCGAAGCGGCCGCTTTTCTCCGGATGGAACTGGGTGGCTACCAGGTTTTTTCGGCCCACCACACTGGGAAAGGTGACGCCATGCTCGGTCACCCCGATAACCAGGTCAGCCGCGGCCGGATGAGGGTAGTAGCTGTGCACGAAATAATATTCCACCCCCGGCGGCAGGCCCCGGAATACGGGGTGTTCCCGTACAAAGTGCACCTGGTTCCAGCCCATATGGGGAATCTTCAATCCGGGCTTTAAGGGCAGGGCCCGGGTGGTGCCGGGCAGCAGCCCCAGGCACCGGGCCTGATTTTCTTCGCTGTGCTCCAGGATGACCTGGGCCCCCAGGCAGATGCCCAGGATGGGGACGCCCTTCTCAAAGGCTTGGAGCAGGGCCCGGTCCAGACGGCTCTCCCGCAGGATATGCATGGCCCGGCCGGCCGCCCCCACCCCGGGAAACACTATCCGGGAGGCTCGGGCCACCACTTCCGGCTCCGCTGTCACTTGGGCCTCCACCCCCAGGGCTTCCAAAGCTCGTTCCACACTGGTGAGGTTGCCGGCCTGATAATCTATGATAACCACCATCGGCGGGAAAAGACCAAAAATTCTTTAGGACACCTTAATTTATCAGCCGGTTTCCGGTGCGTCAATATGCCCTCGCCCGGGCTTTTCCATCATTTTGCGCTCTTGCTCTCAAACCTGCCTTGACTAAAATCAAATTCCTCCTTTGGCCTGGAATGACCACACTCTGGGCTGTCATCAAAAAAGTACGGCGGGCGGGACATTCCCAGCCGGGACCGGAGCTTTTCCCTTGACAGTCCAAAAGGGCTCTCTTTACAATGGCCCAGCGTATCTTTCAATTTTATGACTTGGTGGGCTATCTCAGGTTTCGGGGGGGATTTATGCTAAGGATTTTGACCAAACTGCTTTTGGTGATAGTTATCTTCTCTCTGGCCGTGGCTTCGCCGCGGCCGGCCCGGGCGGGCAGCGCCGCGGATGCCGGAGCAGCGGCGGCCTGGACCACCCTGGGAGTCACCTCCTTTCTGGCCTTTTCCTATCTGGCCTGGAAGAACCGGCCGGCCAATCAGGACAAGGTGGACTGGAGTCCCAAGGGTCCCGGCGGGTTCTATGTGGGGGCCTACATGGGGGCCTCTTTTGTGCACAGCGATGACTGGCATTTTGACAGTGTCAGATTTCCTGGTTTCACTTCCGGGCCGCTGACCGCCTCCACCATCAAGTTTGCCCCGGGAGTGGTGGGGGGCCTCAAGCTGGGATATTTTTTCCATAGCCTGCCCTTTTTCGGGGTGGAGCTGGAATCCAGCTTCAACCGTAGCGACATCCGTAAGGCCGCAGTGCGATTAAGCCGCTCCTTCGGGTGACCGGCCAACAACCGCGGCAGCGTCGCTGCCGCCAGATTGTACATCTGGTCCATGGCTTTTCATTTCATGGCCCGCTACGGTTTTCTGAAGGACAAAGAGGTGCCTTTCGGCCGCCTGCAGCCCTATGTGGGCATCGGCCCGGGCTTTGTGATCATCTACTCCTGGAACGACGCTGCCAAGAACTTCTCCCTGGATGTGGAGGCTGGCTTGCGCTATATGATTTTCCGGAACCTCTCCGCTTTCGTGGAATACAAATTCAGCCAGCAATGGGAAGTGGAGCTGGAGGACCAGCGCCTGTATTCCCTGGGGTTGGGTCGGGAAGGCCGGGGCACGGCCATCTTTGACTTCACCAACCACAAAATTGTAGTGGGGGTGGCCTTCCACTTCCTCTAAGTCCCTGCCTTCCGGCACGGCCTCAGTCCTGCCGGTGCCTTGGCCCGCCGGAACGGCGGGCCTGCACTGGCACAGGCACAACAAAGAGACCTTTCCCGGCGGCCTGCAGGCCGCCTTTTTCATTGGGTTCCATCTGGCCTCCGTACACGGAATATGCTATCTTTAGCAGGCAAAATCCCTAGATGAGGCGAGGTCCCATGAAGCTGGTCACCGCTCAGGAGATGCGGGAGCTGGACCGCCGGACCATTGAGGAGGTGGGGGTGCCCTCCTTGGTCCTGATGGAAAACGCCGGCCGCACCACCTATCAGATTCTGCGCCGGGAGTTTCCCAATCTCGGGGGACCGGTGGCTGTGGCGGCAGGCCGGGGCAACAACGGCGGGGATGGCTTCGTGGTGGCCCGGTATCTGGCCAATGAGGGGTTGCCGGTCACCGTATTCCTTCTGGCCCGCAAAGAGCAGGTGCGGGGGGATGCCAGGGTCAACCTGGACATCCTGGACCACCTGGGGGTGGAGGTTAAGGAGGTCCTCACCGAGGAGGCCCTTAGCCCCGCGTTGCATTACCTGAGCCGGGCCGAGCTCGTCGTGGACGCCCTCTTGGGCACCGGCCTGAACTCCCCGGTGCGGGGGCTTATGGCCGCCCTCATCGACCGCCTCAACCGCCTGCGTCCGCCGGTTCTGGCGGTGGACATTCCTTCGGGCCTGAGCGCGGACACCGGCGAACCTCTGGGCACCGCGGTCCAAGCCCAGGTCACCGTCACTTACGGCCTCCCCAAGCTGGGTCAGATTCTGCCGCCGGGCCGGGAACATGTGGGACGCCTGTGGCTGGTGGACATCAGCATTCCGCCGGCCCTGACCCGGGAACTCCAACTGGAGCTGGCCGAAGCCGGGGAGCTGCGGGAACTGCTGCCGCCCCGTCCTTTTGCCAGCCACAAGGGCACCTTTGGACATCTGGTGGTGCTAGCCGGTTCGGAGGGCAAAACCGGGGCTGCCACCCTTACCGCCGAGGGGGCCCTGCGCACCGGCGCCGGGCTGGTGACCGTGGCCTGTCCGATGAGTCTGAACGACGTTCTGGAGGAGAAACTCACCGAGGCCATGACCCTGCCTGTGCCGGAGGCGCCGGGAGCAAGGGCTGTGGGGGTTAAGGCCCTGGAGCCTCTCACCGAATTCCTGGCCGGCAAGACCGCCCTGGCCTTGGGGCCGGGCCTCGGCACCCATCCGGAAACCCAGGCCTCGGCACCCATCCGGAAACCCAGGAACTGGTTTGTCATCTGGTGCGCCGCCTGCCCCAGCCCCTGGTGATTGATGCCGACGGGGTCAACTGCCTGGGCCGGGACCCGGACTGCCTCAAGGAAGCCGCCGGCCCCCGCCTCATCACCCCCCACCCCGGGGAGATGGCCCGTTTCCTTGGGACCACCACCGCCGACATCCAGGCCCGGCGCCTGGAGGTGGCCCGGGAGGTGGCGGCCCGATACGGCATTTATGGCAACCCGGCCTTGGCCTCGGGCGGCACCGGAGATGTGCTCACCGGTCTTATCGGCGGCTATCTGGCCCAGGGCCTCCCGCCTTGGGACGCGGCCCGCCTGGGAGTCTATCTTCACGGCCTGGCCGCCGACTTTCTGGTGGAGCACACCGGTATCCCCTGTCTTATCGCCGGTGATCTGATGACCATTTTCCCGGAGCTGCTGGCTGAATTTGCCGCCGGCCGGTTCCCTCAGACTGAGGAAGGCATATGTTACAAGCGCGTGAGATCATGACCCGGGAGGTCATCACCGTTTCTCCCGAGGCCTCTGTGGAGGACTTGGCCCGGCTGCTGGAAACCCACCGCATCAGCGGCGTCCCGGTGGTGGAGGAGAACGGCCGCTTGGTGGGCGTGGTGACCCAAAGCGACCTGATACAACGCAGCCGGGACCTGGAGCTTCCCCCGGCCCTCAATATCCTGGACCTGCACCTGTTTCTGGAAACCCCCTCGCATTTCAAGCGCCGTCTGGAAAAGATGCTGGGGGACACGGTGCGCCAGGTCATGACCCCCAACCCGCTCACCATACCACCGGATATGCCGGTCAAGGACATCGCCGTCCTCATGGACCGGCGCAAGGTGCACACCCTGCCGGTGCTGGAGGGAGGCAAGCTGGTGGGTATCGTGGGCAAGATGGACCTGATCCGGGCCCTGGCCCGGCAGCCAGCGGAGTGAAGGAATTAACCTTTACCACCCACAGCCCGGAGGAGACCCGGGAACTGGCCGCCCGCCTGGGACCCGGGCTGCATCCGGGCGATGTCCTGGCCCTCACCGGCGAGCTGGGCAGCGGCAAAACTGAATTCGTCCGGGGTCTGGCCCAGGGCCTGGGAGTGCCACCAGAGACGCCGGTGGCCAGCCCCAGCTTCATCCTGGCCCGCGAATACCCCGGCCGCCTGACCCTGATTCATCTGGACCTTTACCGCCTGGAAGACCTGCCGCCGGAGCTCCTTCCCGATGTGGAAGAATACCTCTACGGTCCCCACGTGGTGGCCGTGGAGTGGGCCGAGCGCCTGAAAAACCTCCTACCCCGGGACTGTCTGGAGGTGCAATTCACCGTGGTGGGCGAATCCCAGCGGCAGCTCATCTTCCGGGCCCGGGGGGAGAGGGGTTTGGCGCTGCTGCAGTATTTGGTCGGGGCTCCGGACCGCCCCCAA
>JAFDHU010000122.1 GCA_019308625.1 Deltaproteobacteria bacterium | reverse complement strand
CCGCCGCCTGGGGGACGCCCTGGTAGTGGCCCTGGACTCTGACGCCTCGGTTAAGGCCGTCAAGGGCGAAGGCCGCCCGGTGCTGGGACAGGAGGAACGCCTGCGCATGCTGGCGGCCCTGGCCGCGGTGGACTACGTCACCCTGTTTGACAGTGAGCAGCTGCCGGAGATTCTTGCCTCATTAAAACCCGACATCCTCACCAAGGGCAGCAACTATCCGGAGGAGGAGGTGGCCGGCAAAGACATTGTCCAGGCTGTCCAGGCTTACGGCGGCGAAGTCACGCTCGTCCCCATCCGGGAGGACGTCTCCATCACCGGCCTCATCAACCGCATCCGGCAAAAAGAGGGAAACGACTCAGGAAGGTAGATCCGGCCCGATAAAGCGGTGGGAATTGGCTCTCAGGCCAGTTCCGCGGCCTTTTCGGCCGCGGCCAGTCGGCCCCGCTTCTCCACCCGCTGAATGATGAAGTCCTGCCATACCTGCCACTGCCCGGACCAGGGGGGCAGGTCCTTCTCCAGGCTGGCCAAGGGAACCTCCGCCCGGGCGCTGGTGGCATGGCCGCCGGCCGAACCCAGCTTGCCGAAGGCTGCCTGGGCCAGGCGCCCGGCGTTTTTCCGCAGCCCGTCATTGCGGAAGATGATGACCAGCCGATCCTCATAGATCCCGCCCACGATAGACCAGGAGACCTCCTCCACCCGCAGAAAGATGTCGGCCAGCGTCACCAGGATGTCGGGATTGGAAACCGTACCCAGGAAAGTATAGAGACGGTTGCCCCTGACCCGGTAGCGGCGCAAGGCCTGCTGCAGATACTGCAACATGGGCAGGGACAGCTCGGCATACTCCAGCCGCCGCACCAGGGGCTTGCGGGTGAACTCAAACAGGAAATGGAAGGCCTTGACGTCGGCCTCAATGGCCGGGCGCTCAAAATTGGAGGTGTCGGTCTTGATGCCGTAGTACAGGGCGGTGGCCAGCTTGATGGAGGGCTTGATGCGGGCGGCCCGCAGGTACTCGGTCAGGATGGTGGAATTGGCCCCGTACTCCGGCCGGATATCCACCAGCGTGGCCTGGCTGTCCGGCAGCCGGGGGTGGTGGTCAATGATCAGGTCATAGTGATGGCCGGCGAAATTTTCGTGGTGCCCCGGCTGGGAGTCTACGATGGCCTTGCGGTTGAAGTCGTCGGGATTGATATCCTGATAAGGCGTCAGGGTGATGTTCAGGAGGCGCACCATGCGCTCATTCTGGGCCCGGGTGATGGGCCGGATGTGGGAGATGACCACGTTGGGGACCCGGCGCCAGAGAAGGCGCTTCAGGGCCAAGCCGCTGGCAATGGAATCCGGGTCCGCATCTATCAGGATGAGGAGGCGATCCTCGTGGTTGAAGAGCTGCAGGAGTTGCTTAAGCAATTGTTTGGTGGGTCGCAGGGACATCAAGCTAATTTTACCCAACCTGAGGCGGCAAGGCAAAAACTAAAACACCGGTGCAAGACAATTCACCGGGTCCGGAGTTAAAGTAACCGTTTTTTCTGCCGATAAGACAGACGTAACTGAAGTGCGGCCCTAATTTTACAGAAGGGGGGTGAGTCAGCGGACAGTGCGGGGCCGGCTTCGGTGTGCAAGGAGGCAGGTTTTGTTTATCAAGGAGGATATTCCATGAGTTTGGTCATCAATCACAATCTGATGGCGATGGGTGCCGCCCGGTATCTGGGCGTGGCCTACAATCGCTTGTCCACCTCGGTAGCCCGCTTGTCCTCGGGCCTGCGTATCAACTCCGCGGCGGATGACGCCGCCGGGCTGGCCATCCGGGAGATGATGCGCACCGACATCCGGGTGCTGAACCAGGGGGTGCGCAACGCCAATGACGCCCTGTCCCTCATCCAGACCGCGGACGGGGCCCTGTCAGTCATTGACGAAAAGCTCACCCGCATGAAGGAGTTGGCCGAACAGGCGGCCACCGGCACCTACACCTCGGCCCAGCGCCTCATCATGGACAGCGAGTACCAGGCCATGGCCTCGGAAATCACCCGGATCGCCAACGCCACGGACTTCAACGGGGTGAAGCTGCTGGATGGCAGCCTGTCCGGCACCAGCACCCAGATGAAGATCCATTTCGGCACCGGCAACAGCTCCGCCGAGGACTATTACTACATCCGGATCAACGCGGCCACGGCCTCGGCCCTGGGCGTGGGCAACTCCATCGGCTCCAGCAACGCGGGCTACACCATCAGCACCCAGGCAGCGGCCCAAAGCGCCTTGGCGGCCATCGACAGCGCCATTTCCTCCAAGGACAACATCCGGGCCAACCTGGGGGCTATCGCCAACCGCCTGGCCAACACCGTCTCCAACCTGACCATCCAGGCGGAAAACCTCCAGGCGGCCGAATCCCGGGTCTCCGACGTGGACGTGGCCACGGAAATGACGGAGTTCGTGCGCAACCAGATTCTGACCCAGGCGGCGGTGGCCATGTTGGCCCAAGCCAACGCCCTGCCGCAACTGGCCCTAACCCTGATCAGCGGCTAATCAGTGCCTTTTTTCCGGGGCAGGGAGGCAAAATCTTCCCTGCCCCCCATTGTCTTTAATGAAATTAATTGCCTGAAATAACGAGATATTCCGGGAGGCACCCCCCAGGTACAGACCTTGCTAACCAAAAGAGGCGAAAGCAACGCCGGAAGTGAGCCCTCATGGCCGACAGCACCGTGACCAGCATCTCCTCCTCACTCTTCCAGCCCGCCGTCACTTTCAGTGGCTTGGGTTCGGGCATTGACAGCCAGAGCATCATCGACCAATTGGTAGAGGTGGAGAGCCGCCAGATTGAGCACCTGGAATCCTGGAAGGCGGAATGGACGGAAAAAATTACGGCGTTGCAGGAACTCAATGTCAAGCTCACCGACCTGCAAAGCGCGGTCACGGCCATGGATACCCCCGCCGAATTCTTGGCCAAGACGGTGGCTTCCAGTGACACCACGGTGGTCACCGCCACGGCCGCGGCCACCGCGGCGGCCGGCTCCCATCAGGTGGAGGTGAACCAGTTGGCCCAAAACGAAATTGAGGTGCACGCCGGCCTGAGCTCGACGGACACAGTGGTCAACGCCAGCGGCACCAGCAAGGTCTTTGCCTTTACCTACGCCGGCTCCACCGTCTCGGTCACCGTGCCCGACGGGGCCACCCTGGAGGATTTGGCCGACGCCATTAACGCCAGCGGCGCTAATCCGGGAGTGACCGCCCTGGTCCTGGACATGGGCTCCTCCTACACCACCGACCGCTACCGCCTGATGCTGCAGGGCAACGACACCGGCAGCGACTACACTATCACCATTGACGACACCCTCACCACCCTGGACGGCACCGACAGCACGGAGGACTTCACCAGCGTCACCTTCACCCAAAGCCAGGCGGCCCAAAACGCCCAGTTAAGGCTGGACGGCTACCCGCCCGGCGCCTGGATTGAGCGCGCCAGCAACCAAATCTCTGATCTGATCACCGGCGTGACCCTTACCCTGCACGACACCTCCACCTCGCCAGTGACCCTTACCGTTAGCCACGACACCACGACCATGCAGGAGAAAATCCAGGACCTGGTCACGGCCTACAACGAGGTGGTGGCCTATATCCGGGAGCAGACCCAATACGACAGCATCACCGGCGAAGCCGGGGTTCTCTTCGGCAACTACGCGGTGCACATCGTCAAGAGCGAGCTGGCCGCTATCGCCACCGGCAACGCCCCTGGCTTTCAGGATCCCGATGATCCCTATCTTAACCTGGCCCAAATCGGCATTACCACCGATGCGGATGAAACCTCGTCCACCTTCGGACAGCTCCTGGTTGACGAAGACACGCTGGCTTCCGCCTTGAGCAGCGATCCCCAAGGCGTCGGCTACCTCATGGCCGCCAGCTTCCGGGGCATAAGCGATGATGACACCGGCAATATCACCTATTACAGCTCCCTGCCGGGCATCACCCAGCCCGGAACCTACCAGGTCTCGGCTACTGTTTCGGGAGGGACCATCACCAACGGCACCATCAACGGCCACCCGGCCACCATAGACGGCGACACCCTGACCGGGGCCGAAGGCTACCCGGAATACGGCCTGGCCGTGCGGATCAACCTGGTGGACGGCACCTATACCAGCACCGTGCGCCTGCAACTGGGCATCAACGGCCAGTTTACCGAGAAGCTGGAGGACCTGCTGAGTGTGTCCTCCGGCCCCCTGAACATCGTCATGGAGAACTACAATGACATCGTGGATTCCATTGACGCCAAGATTGCCCGGGAGCAGCGGCGGGTGGAAAGCGTCCGGCAACGCCTAGTGGAGCAGTTCACCCGGCTGGAGGCGGTCCTGGCCCAACTGAACGAACAAGCCAATTACCTGGCCAGCGCTTTCCAGAATCTCGCCCCTGGCGGCCAGACTACCTGAGCCGGCGCCGGTGCTTACACCAGACCTGGGCCGGGGAGGATCTGAGAGGCAGACTTAAAGGTGAGTTTGACCGTAATCCCAGGCTCTGTTTAAGGAGGTTAATGGCCCATGAACACCCAAAGCGTGCCGAAGCACTATGCCGCCACCCAGGTGGGCACCGCAGACCGCCTCCAACTGGTGGTCATGCTCTATGAAGGGGCCATTTCCTTTCTGCGCCAGGCCCAGGAAAAAATGGCCCAAAAAGACGCTTCCGGCAAGGGCCTGTATCTGGGCAAGGCCATGGACATCATCGCCGAACTCAACGCTTCCCTCAACTTCAAGGAGGGCGGGGAAGTGGCCGCCAACCTCTTCCGGCTCTATAACTTCATGACCGCCCACCTGACCCGGGCCAACCTCAATTGGGACCAGGAAGCCGTAGAGGAGGTGCTGGCCCTGCTCAGCCAGCTCAAGGAGGCCTGGGAAGAGGTCTGCCGCAAGGCCAAAACCGGGGAGCTCAAGGAGACGGAGGAGACGCCCACCGCGCCGCCCCGCCAGCACCTGGGCTCCCTGGTGGTGTAAACGCGGTTGAAAATTCCAGCTTTGCCGGGAGAAGGGGAAGAGAGAAAGGGCGGACCACTCGCCTCTTGCCTGGTTCAAGGCCCGTTCCCGCCGCCAGGATTGCCATAAATCCCGGCGCCGGTGTTCTGCAGGAAAGTCGTCGCTCCCCTTTGCCTGCCTGCCCAAAATCCAGACGCCGCCCCGGCATGGGGCTCTACGGACTTATTACCGGAGCAAAAAGAGAATTCACTTGGTCACCCTGACCAAGGCGAAGGGTCTAGATGCTTGGGCCCCAGCGGGCCTCAGAATCACCCAAAAATCAATCAGACTTAGGCTCCGAGTAATAAATGGCGTCTGACCCGGATTATTTTGACCGCGCCGGCTAAAACCGGAAGTCCCGGCTCCAGGGTTCTCCCGCGCCTTCCCTTTTGAGGGGAGAGACCATTTAATCATGGACGGAAACCGCCAACTTTGGCTATACTGGAGCTACCAAGCC
>JAFDHU010000121.1 GCA_019308625.1 Deltaproteobacteria bacterium | reverse complement strand
CTCCTCCAACACCGCGAAGAGTTCACGCTTCAAGGAGGCGAAGACCTCCGGGTCAGGCTCCGGCAGCACCTGGGTGCGGTAAAGATAGCTCCCCAGGTAGGCGGTGAAGAAGGCCGGGTGGCGGACCGCCAGGGTGATTCCCGAAGTAAGGCGCAGCCGTCCGGCGGCCAGCTCCAGGGAGGCCCGGCTTCTGATCTCCTGTTCCAGACATTCCACCTGGAAATGGTACACCCTAGCCGGACATTGCCGCTCCCGGGCTTTGAGCCAGGAAATCACCCAATGGTTGACGATTTTGCCGAAGTCCGCCACTTCCGGCCGGATACGCCGTTCGTAAATCCGGCGGCCGTTGCCCTCTTCCGGGACATTGCTCTCCGCCTGTTCCAGCCGCCGGAGAAATTCCTGCTCCAGCGGTTCCCGGCTGAAGTATTGGGCCAGCTGCAGGGCCCGGGCCGCGTATTTCAGCACCTGCAGGGCTTCCAGCCCCGCCAGGTCGGCAAAAAACCAGCCGCAACTGGTGTACATCAACATGACGTGCCGCTGCATTTCCAGGAGCCGCAGGGCGGGCACCCAGTCCCCCCGGTCCAGGCCAGGGACGCCCTCCTGGGAGAAAAAGCGGGCCAGTACTTCCGGCTCCCGGCTGAGGACCACCTGGATATAGGCATTGCGGGCTGACCAGGGGTCCCGCAGGTATCTCCCGCCTTCCTGCTCCAAAATCTTCCCCAGCCTGAGGTTCACAAAGTCCACCGCCTCCCTGAGAGGCGCCCGCCATTTCTGGTGCCAGCCCGGCTTGCCCCCGGTGGCGCAGCCGCAGTCCTCCTTCCAGCGGCTGACCCCGTGGGAGCAGCTCCAGGAACTGCCTTCGCCTTTTTCCCCCAGGTCAAGCTCAACCATCAGCCGGGGTGGTGTCTTTTCCAGGAAAGCCGCGTAATTGGTGACGGCAAATCCGGCCTCCGGCAGGACCCGGGTTAGGGCGTGCGCCAGGGCCAGCTCCCCGAACTTGCGGTGGTGGCCGTAGTTCTCCCCATCCGTGGCCACATGCAGAAGCTGGGGCCGATTCTCCTCCGGAGCAAAGCTCTCGGTCAGCCGGGCCGCCAAGCGGTGGCTGTCCCGTAGCAGCTCCCCGAAGCTGATGTCCGCGGCCGCCTCGGCCTGATAGAAAAACACGTCAATATAACCGCGTCCCCCGGCATCCCGGGCCCTCTCCGGGATAAAGCAGCGGTAGGCCTGGGTGGTGTCCAGGGTGCGGGGCTGAACCTCCTGCCACTCGCCGCCCTCCAGGGAACGCACCCGCCGGGCCTGATGCGGCGCCAGAATGACAAACTTCAGCCCGTGGTCGGCCAGGGTGGCCAGGGTGGGGTAGTTCACTGCGGCTTCGGGGAGCCACATGGCTTCCGGGCGACGCCGGAAGCGATATTCAAAGTCCTGCAGGCCCCAGATGACCTGGGTTTCCCGGTCCCGGGGCGACAGCAGGGGCAGAATGGCGTGGTTGTAGGCCTGGGCCAAGGCGTTGCCGTGCCCCAGACGGGCCTGGCTCTTCCGATCTGCGGCCAGAATCCGCTGATAGGTCAAGGGGGCCCGGGTCTCCAGCCAGGACAGCAGGGTGGGGCCGAAATTGAAGCTGATATATTCGTAGTTGTTGACAATCTCCACAATGCGGCCGGCGTCGTCGTAGAGGCGGGCGCAACCGTTGGGGGTGTAGCATTCCGCGGCGATGCGGGTGTTCCAGTCAGGAAAGGGCTGGGCGCCGGGCTCGGGCTCCACCTCTTCAATCCAGGGATTCTCCCGGGGCGGCTGGTAGAAATGGCCGTGGATGACCACCTGCCCCCGAACCTCCGGCCTGGCTTCCGCCTGATGCATCTGCGCCCCTGGAGTAAAATTCTGCCGCGGCGGGCAGGAGTCCGGACGCCCCTCCCGCCCCACGGCTTTTGGCCTCATGATAATGCGGTCTTCCTTGACGTGTCAACTCGGCCCCTTGGCAGAAGGGATGGAGCGAAAAAATGCTTTTCATGCCCCCTGAGCGGTTGACAAAGACAGGAAATCAAATAAAATTTATTGGCTTTGAGCTAATTCCGGTGAAGGAGGTTGTCTTGTTCGCCATCATTCAAACCGGCGGGAAGCAGTATCGGGTTTCCCCCGGCGATATCCTGCGGGTGGAACGCCTCCCCGGGGAGCGCGGCGATGAGGTGTCCCTTAAGCAGGTGCTCCTGGTGGCCCACGATGATCAGGTGCGGGTGGGCCGTCCGTGGGTGGAAGGGGCCGAAGTCAAAGGCGAAATCCTCCGGCAGGGCAAGGCCAAAAAGATTATTGTGTTCAAGAAGAAGCGCCGCAAGGGCTATCGCCGCAAGCAGGGCCACCGGCAGCTTTATACCGCTATCCAAATCAAGGAAATTGTTGTATAAATAAAATAGAGGGACCCAGACCATGGCACATAAAAAGGCAGGCGGCAGCTCTCGCAACGGCCGGGACAGCGCCGGCAAGCGCCGGGGCGTCAAGCGTTTTGCTGGCCAGGTGGTAAAGGCCGGCAACATCCTGGTGCGCCAGTGCGGCACCAAAATCCATCCCGGCAACAATGTGGGGCTGGGCAAAGACTATACCCTGTTCGCCAAAATTGACGGGGTGGTGACCTTTGAAGCCTTCGGCCCCAACAAGAAGAGAGTCAGCGTCTATCCCATCGCTTGAGAGCCTTTCCTGACGAGGCGGAAATCACCGTCCGGGGCGGGCACGGCGGCGCCGGTTGCGTAAGCTTCCTGCGGACCCGCCGCCAGCCCCGGGGCCGCCCTGACGGCGGCAACGGCGGGGCCGGCGGTGATGTCATCCTGCAAGCCTCGGAACACACCCGTACCCTGGCCTATTTCCGTCGCCGGCGTCTCTTCCAGGCCGAAAACGGCAAGCCCGGCGGCAAACAGGACCGCCTGGGCAAAAGCGGCGCCACCTTGGTCGTCTCCGTTCCCCCGGGCACCCTGGTCTTTGACGCGGATACCGGGGAGCTGCTGTGCGAGCTGCTCCTGCCGGGGGACCGCCTGGTGGCGGCCCGGGGCGGCCGGGGCGGCAAGGGCAACGCCCACTTCACTTCCTCCCGCCTGCGGTCTCCGCGCTTTGCCCAACCCGGCGAGCCGGGAGAGGAGCGCCGCCTGCGCCTGGAGCTCCAGGTGCTGGCCGATGTTGGGCTGGTGGGGGCCCCCAACGCCGGCAAGACCTCCTTGCTGCGGGCCCTGACCGCCTCCTCGGCCCGGGTGGACGTGTTCCCCTTCACCACTCTGACTCCGCAGTTGGGGGTTCTGGAAATCGATCCGGCTTATGCCGAAGCCCCCCTCATCCTGGCGGAGATTCCCGGGCTGATCCCGGAGGCCCACAAGGGCAAAGGCCTGGGACACCGATTCCTGCGCCACCTCAAACGCACCCGCCTGCTGGTGCAGGTGATAGACGTAAGCCAGATTGACCTGCAGCAGCCCCTGACCCCACTTAAGGAGGTGGAGCAGGAGATGCAGGCCTTTGACCCCGGGCTCCCTACCAAACCAAGGCTCATCGCCCTGAACAAGATTGACCTCCTTCCTCCGGATTTTCCCCTGAAAGAAGTGGCTGAAGCCTATCGCCGGGCTGGCTGGCAGGTATATCCGGTGTCGGCGATTACCGGGGAGGGTCTGATGGAGCTGCGTCGGGCCCTGATAGAAGAGACGGCCCGCTGGGGGGCGAGGCTGGCTTCCGGGCCCGGGCTTTCGGAGCCGCACGGCCCCGGAAATCAAGATACATAATATTCAAAGCCCGTAGGGGCGCTGCGGCGGCTTGCCCCGGACTGCATTGTTTTGCTTCAAAAAACTGACATTTTGGGGCATATTGGAGATATAATCACCGGCAGAGTTGCAACAGTCATGGACAATTCCCGCTTAGCATACCTGAGCAAAGCCCGCCGGGTGGTGCTCAAACTGGGAAGCGCGGTCCTCACCGCCACACACGGCCTGAACCATCTCCTGATTCAGCGGCTGGTGGCGGAAATTGCTGCACTGCGCCGGAATGAGCGCCAGTTTGTCCTGGTGTCCTCCGGGGCGGTGGCGGCCGGAGTCCACAAACTGCGGCTGGGCGAAAAACCCCAGGGCATTCCCCAGCAGCAGGCGGTGGCCGCCGCGGGCCAGAGCAGCCTGATGTACGCCTATGAGGAGGCCTTCGCCGCCCACGGCCTCAAGGTGGCCCAAATCCTTCTCACCCATGAGGACCTGGCCTCCCGCAAACGGTTCCTGAACGCCCGGAACACCATCTTCACTTTGCTGCAGTGGGGGGTGGTGCCCATTATCAATGAAAACGACACGGTGGCCACCGAAGAGCTGAAGTTCGGGGACAATGACAACCTGGCGGCCCTGGTGTGCAACCTGGTGGCCGCGGACCTGCTGGTCATGCTCACTGACACCGACGGCCTCTATGCCCGAGACCCCCGGGAGGACCCGGAGGCCCCCCTGCTCAAGGTGGTGGAGAGCACCGACCCCAAGCTGGCCCAGGCCGCCGGCCGGCGTCCGGGCTATCTGGGCCGGGGGGGCATGGCCAGCAAGATTCAGGCGGTGAAGAAGGCGGCCGGCCTGGGCATCCCCAGCTTCATTGCCAACGGCCTGACCCCCGGCATCTTGGGCCGGATTTTCGCCGGAGAGGAAGTGGGCACCCTGTGCCTGCCCCATGCCCACAAGCTGAAAAGCCGCCAGTACTGGCTGGCCTACAACGTGGCTCCCGAAGGGGCCATCCTGGTGGACACCGGGGCCCGGGAAGCCCTGGTACGCCAAGGCAAGAGCCTGCTGCCCGCTGGCATTCTGGAAGTGTTCGGCGGCTTCCGCCGGGGGGCCCCAGTGAGACTGGTGGACCCCGACGGTCAGACCTTTGCGGTGGGCCTGACCAATTACTCCAGCCGGGACATCAACCGCATCAAGGGCCGGAAGACCCAGGAAATCGCCCAGGCCTTGGGCCACAAGGATTACGACGAAGTCATCCACCGGGACAACCTGGTGATTTTCCCGGAGTTCGGGGAAGGCTGAGATCAGGAGCCTGGGGCTCCTGCCCTCAAACAAATTATCGGGGGCAGAAAAGCAAGGCATTCTTTGCCCTTTCACCCAAAGAGGACGTTGCGGGGGAACCAGCCTTCTTCCGGCTCTGAACAATGATAATAATGGCCCCGACCTGGCCCGGGACCCGGTTTTCGGCCTACGGGGC
>JAFDHU010000120.1 GCA_019308625.1 Deltaproteobacteria bacterium | reverse complement strand
ACTACGAATCCGTGTGTCGGAGGTTCGAATCCTTCTGGGCGCGCCAGAAATTTCCAGGGGTTAGGTTATTTCCTAACCCCTTTATCTTTGCTCGGTGAATTACATGGGTGAATATTATCGCCGGTTTCCCCCCATCAGTGCCTGCGATTCCCCTTGCCCCCTTTGTTGTAGCGCTTAAACCCGCCCCGGTTCACCCCCACGTGCGTGGGGACAACGCCCGGGCCTCCATTTCTTTGCTGGTCGGAGTCGGTTCACCCCCACGTGCGTGGGGACAACCGGCAGGCCCGGGAGGAGACGCCGGCGGACATCGGTTCACCCCCACGTGCGTGGGGACAACGCCAAAGGCCCCTGAAAGTAGTCAGCAACCCGCGGTTCACCCCCACGTGCGTGGGGACAACATTCTGGACCCGGTTCTGAGATGGTATGTGGCCGGTTCACCCCCACGTGCGTGGGGACAACACTGACCAAAACCGCATCATTGAGGGACCCGGATCAAAAACAGGCCCTCAAAGTCTTCCACCCGGCGACGGGGCTCTCCCCAGATACGCAGGGCAAAACCTTGCTCCTGGTTGGCAGTATGAATCAAAAGGCAACCGCCGCCCCGGGACTCCCGGCAGACCTTATCCCACAGCAGGTCCCGCACCAGAGCCGACACCCGGCCCACAAATACCCCGGCTTGGGGCTCCAGCAGCCACCGGGTGAGCTCACCCCGCAGACCCGGAGGAACCCGCTCCAGGATGAGCACCATCATGGGGGCTCACCTCCCTCGCCCTCCGGCACCGCGAAATTCCGCCCGCCAGGCACCCCGCCTTCTTGCTGGGGGTCCCAGAGCTCTCCGGGAAAGGCTTCGTCCCGGTGGAACTTCTCCAGTTCCGTCACTCGCCCTCGGGTATCCAGGTTCAGAATGATCTGCAGGTCGTGGACAATGGTCTTGAGTAAAAAGTCCTGTCGGAAGGCATCCCGGCAGCTCCGGCGCACCCGGCTCTCCAGGTTCACCAGGCCCCGGGCCGTTTCCCGGAAGGCGATGGGGACGGAGTACCGGGTTTTGTAAAGATCGGCTACATCATAGACAAAGGAAAGCATCTTGCCGGTATGGATGAACCCCAGGGCCGGGGAGAGGCCCAGGGCCAGGATGCCGGCGTGACAGATGCCGTAGAGGCAGCTGTTGGCCGCGGACAGGGCCCGGTTGACGGGGTCGGCGGCCTGCCAGGCGTCCCGGCGGTAGGCCCGGCCGTGCCAGGGGACCCCGGTCTCCCGGCTGGCCCGGGCATAGGCCTCCCGCACCCGCACCCCTTCCTTGCCCCGCACCTGGCGCAAGGTCAAGGATTCCTCCAGGGGCTCCTCAAAGCGCAGGCGGTAGAGGCGCCAGACCACCTCCAGCCTCAGGGCAGGATCAGCCCACAGCTTGGCCTGGTGCAGGAAGTTGGCGGCGCTCCGGGTCATCCCCAGCCCCTGGGCGTAGAGGCGGACGCCCTCTTCCCCGCACCACAGCACCAGGCAGCCGTTGTCCGCCAAGGCGGTGATGGCGGCATGGGTGATAGAAGTCCCCGGCCCCAGCATGAGCACCCCCAGGCTGGCGCAGGGCACCGGCACCTTGCCCCGGGCGTCCCACAAGGCCACGGCCCGCTCCTCCTGTTCAATACGGCAGTGCTCTACATAAAGGTAACTCAGACAATCCCGGAACTTTGGCAAAAGATGCAGGTCCTTCAGTCGCATACCGGCCTCCTTCAAGGGGGTGCCAAGGACAGCAGCCCCAGGCCATAGGCCTTGCCCGGCCCGATCCCCCTGGAAACCGCTTGCACAAAACGCTCCGGATCGGTGATGCGCAGATGGCCCTCAAAGTTGACTCCGGCCAAGGTGAGAGGGGCTCGGCCCCGGGCCCGACTCCGGTCCTTGGACAAGCCCCCCACTCGGACATTCAGGACCTGGAAGCCGCCCTGCTCCCCTTTGCGGCGGAGCCAGGCCACCTGATCCTCCTCCCTGACCAATTCCACCCGCCGACCGTGGCGGCGGCGGCCGTCAGGCCCGGTTTTGGTGTCAATCTTGCGGGTGGGATTGGCCTTGAGACGGAAGGAGAGCACCGCTCCGGTCTTCAGGCTCCGGTAGATTTCGGCCACCGACTTGGTGGCAGGATTGTCCAAGACAGGGACGGGCAGGAGATAGTCGGGCGGGAGACCGGACCAGTCAGGCCTGACCAGGGACTGGACATATAGGATAAGACGCGCCCGGCGGCGGTCCAGCTCCAGGCGATGCAACACCCCGAAGTGCTCCCGGGCGGCTTGCCCGGGCCGGTCAGACCGGGGAAAGGCAGACATCACGGTGCGATGGAGCTCCTGGGGGTCCGTCAGGTCCCGCTGGACCGCCCGGCTTCGGGGATTAAGCAGCAGGCGGGACAGATACATGGACTTCCTCCTCCAGCATGTCAAGGGTGAATTTCTGGAAGACGGTGCGCACATAACGCAAGCCGTGCAGACGGCGGTTGATCTCAAAGGAAATGGGCTGATCCGGCCGCACCTCGGCGGTGGAGCCGGGGTCAGCCTCCAGCACCAGACGCAGATAGATGGACTGTCCGGCTTGGCGGGCTTCCTCCAGCTCTCTCCGGCGGCGGGCCGCCTCCCGGGGGGTGCGGGCGATCCAGGGGTAGCGCCGCAGGGCCTCCTCCAGGGGTAGATGCACCAGGCCCGGGACGTCCGCCGGGCCGGGCAGGTGGATCGGCCGGTAACTCAAGCGGATCGGGGTTCCGGGCACGAAGGCCTTGCGGCCCAGGTAAAGGGGCCAGCAGGGGCGGGCCAGGGCCTGGTCCAGACGGCGGAGCAGAACCTCGTCGTCACCTTCCAGCCCCACCAGGAAGTCGGCATCGGCCAAGTAGTAGCGGCGGGAAGTGACGGGCCGGATACCGCTGCCGTCGGCCAGGGCCACGCCGTATTTTTCGCCTCGGCGGTGGGTGCCGCCGGCGGTGTGGTAGTCCATTTTCAGGATGCCCTCCCGGTCCACCCGCACTCCCATTTTCAGGGCAGCCAAGTCGTCCAAGGGCTCATCCCGCTTCCGGCCCAGGGCGGCGCAGAGCAGCCCGATGACCCCGCTTTTGGAGGGCTCCAGCAGGGTGTCCCGCTCGGTGAAGCGGCTCTGAACCCCCCAGGACTGCATGGGCCCGGCCAAGCGCAAAAGCAAGGTACTCATGGGGCCTCCTTTTCGGGTGGCTGGGCCTGCCGGGGCAATGCGTTTATAACTTTCTGCACCAGCTCATTCAGGCTGCCCACCTGACAGTCTTGCAGTTGGGCAAGGGTGCAGTCCACCGCCAGGGCGGTTTTGACTTTGATGCCCTCCTCACCAAAGACGGCGGCCAGTCGGGCCCAATAGTCTTCCAGGGCCTGGGCGGACTTCTGTACCAGGCTGCCGTCCCGGCCGGGACGGACCGGGTCCACAAAGGCATTGGCCAGGTTCCAGAGCCCGTGCTCCCGCACCACGGCCAACACCAGGGAGGGCGGGTTCTGGGCCGCCATGCTGGTCTGCTTGCCGGTGGGCACTGCCTGGACCGTGGCCATGAGGAACGCCTCCACGGTTTTCCGGGCCAAGTCGGTATCGCCGCCCAGATTTTGGGTGAGCTGGTCAAAGTCCAGGTTGGCATAGCGGTAGTAGCAGGCGGAATTGAACTCCACCGTGCCCATCATGCCAGCCCCGGGCTCCTCCTGGGGCTGGAGGTCGTCCACCGCGGTGTAGAAGTCAAACTCCATGCTCACCTGGTTGGTGGACAGGGCGTGGGCCACCTGGCAGGCGGCGTCAATGTTTTTGTCCGGCAGGTCCGCCAGCATCCGCCCGAACAGGGCCAGGTCGGCGGCTTTGCCGCCGTTGAGCAGCGCCTGCACTTCTTTGCGGAACTCTTCCGGCACTGCGGCCTTGTGGGCCTTCTTCCGGGCCCTTTTATCAGCTTCGGCTTCATCCTCCCGGACGATTACAGCAGTCAGGGCTTCCCAATGCTTCTCGCAAGCTTCGGCCAGGGAAGCGGTCTCGCCTTCTCCCAGGAATACCAGGTATTCGGTTTTGCCGTCGGCCCTGATTCCCAGCCCGCAGCTCCGGAGGGCTACTTCCGCCACCCCGCTGGCGGTTGGCCGGTCCTTGCCGGCCTTCACCAACCGCTCGGTGAGCAGATCCACCAGGCGTTTGGTGCGCTTGGCCAAGTGCTCCGGAGGTAGGAGCAGATGATGTTGAAAATGCCGACGAATGGCCCGCTTGATGCACTGGCTGGAGATGCGGGCCCGGCGGTAGCCGCCGAATTCACAATCTTTGGGGGAGTTGGTATCGTCCCGGTTCAGGCAGGAGGGGGCAAAGTTTTGCAGCAGATGCAGTTCCACAAACATGGTCAACCTCCTTTCTTTACTCGGTTGAGTCGGTTTCGGCTTGGGGCCGGCGACCCCAAAAGGCCCGGGCCCAAGCCCGCTGCACCGCCAGGTCCTCATGGTCCCAGCGGAGCACGTCTTTGAGGAGCTGGGTCCAGTCCACCGGGATGTCCCTGGACCGCAACAGGGACACGGCCTGTCGCAGGTGCACCGGCAGGTCCTCCCGGTGGCTCTTGAGCAAGGCAGTAAAACGGTGCTCCAGACTGGGGCCGGCCAGGGGATCCTGGGCTGCCAGGCGGGCCAGGGACTCCCCCAGGTTGGCGGGGGGATGCGGCGCCACCTGGTCCCGTCCCTGGTGCCAGCCGGCAAAGAGGGCGGCCACCAGGTAGTAGGCCGCCTCATCCCACGGCCGTTCCCGGGGCAGGAAGGGAACCACATAGCGGGCCATCTCCAGGGCCGTACCCGGCGGCTGGCTCAGACCCCGGCGCAGGGCTGCCAGCGCGGCCCGGTCCTGGCGGGCCACCAGCCCCTCCAGATAGGCGATGAACGGGTGTTGCTGCTGCTCGGCGGAGCGGTTCATTTAATCACCTCCATTCAACTTGAATAACCGGGACCGGAACGGCCCCTCCACTTTGGCCGCGGCCTTCAGGCAGCGCACAGTTTTCTCCAGACCGGCGGCGATCTCCCGGAAGGCCTGGTCCGCGATTTGGATCACGATGCGGCGCCATTTCATCTTCCTCCCGATCCTCGGGAAGCTCCACCAGGAACTGGCGGAAGTGAGCCTCCAGGCCGGACCAATACAGGCGGCCCGGGGCCCAGGCCTTCAGGAGGCGGTCCACTTCCCCTCGGTCCGGCCCCCGGCCCGGAGCCCCGGATTCTCGGGATTCCGGCCACAGGACCAGGGAGGCCACCTCCCGGAGCCCCCAGCGCAGGATGTCATGGGCCTTTTCCGCCAAATGCAGGGCTTCTTTAAGCCTGTCCAGAAGGTCCTTGTCCTCCAGATAAGCCAGGGGCAGGGGCAGGCGCTCCTGGCGCCAGAGAAGCAGGTTGGCGGCCTTTCCGGCTTCCGTAACCAGCCCGGTGATGGTGAACCGGTAACTCTTCTTCGCCTCGATCTCCCCTGCCCTTCTCAGCCTTTCTATTCTGGCAGCCCAGTCAAAAACTCCCGGCCGTTGGGAGGATGGGTCGGCCGCCTGGAACAGGGTGTGGCTGTCCCGCCACACGGTCCGTTCAGGCAGGAGGCCAATAGCCACCCAACCTCTTTTGTCATCCCGGCGGTAGGACTTAAATGGATCAAGGGGCTGGGGTTCAGGCAGCTTGAGGTTCTGCTGGATTTGACAAAAGCGAACCACTGGCGGCTGGCCTTCCGGGATGAGGTGAATTCTGCGGCTCGGCCAGGTCAGGTAAGCCAGGTATCCATGAACGCGATTGCCAGAGGCGTCCGGCTGGGGAAGGGAATCCAGTTCCCAGAAGGGCAAATCCCGGCCATGTCGGGGAACCGGCCTTTCCTGATCATATCCCACCAGATTTAAAGCCAAAGTTTCCCATAGGTTGTTTCCTATAATGAAGACCGTGTGCCCCCGGATCAGGGGGGAGTCCTGAAAGTAGAAAGGGTAGCTCTTTCCAAAGCCAATGGAAAAACTTTGTCGAGCCAGGAGGTAGCAGGCTGCCTGAGCAGACGAAAAGGTGGCAGGACGGTCAGTAAAATTGTGGTCAAACAGGGTGGTGTTGTTGCCAGAGGCCGCCTCCAGGGCCAGAATCTGAACCGGATGGATGCGGGCTTCCGGCATTTCCGGCCGTTCGGGATGAAAGAGGTAGAAACGGTCGCGCCACCGGGCAAAGTATTCCCTGAGAACCGTCTCATCCCAGCGACCCCGCTGCCATAAGTTTTGCCAGTCCTCCAGCGTCTCCGGCCCGAAGTTGCGATGCAGGATGGCCAACAGCAGACGATGCAAGGCGGTGACCACCAAGGGGGAGGGATGGAAGATTTCCCGGATTTGGTGAGCCTGGATCAGAACCTCCCAGAGGCTCAAGTCCTTAGTGCGATTGTCCGGCAGCAGACAAGGAATCCAACGCTCGTCCACTAGGTTGAAACGGGGTGTCATGGTGCCTCCTTTCCGGCCCGGGTAATCACCACCCCGAGTTCGGGGTCCAGGTGCAGTTTATGGCTGGGGCCTCGCCAACGGTGATTCTCGTCCAAGGTGATCAGGCGATGGCGGCACAGGAGGGGATGCTTAAGCCAGCCCCGGGGAATGAAACCGTGCTTCAGCAGCCAGAAGGTCAGTCCCCGATGGGAGAGGTTTACCGAGCGGGCCAGCAGCGCCCGGGCAGTTTCCCCGTCGGGCTTTTCCTCCAGATTTACCGGTTGCTTCCGGTGATAATCCAGGAAAACCTGGTCGTCCGCCTCATACAGGCAGATTATCGGGACAGTGGGGTCCCCCAGCCGGGTGGCAGCCTGCAGTGACTGATGCACCCCGGGGTCGTCCTCCTCCAGTTCGGGGTTGCGGTCCTCCAGGAGGTCGTCCCGGTAGTAGGGGGGCAAAATATAGCGATACCGGGCTTGCAAGCTTTCATCCTCACGATGGCGGAGCAAATCTTTCCAACTTTTTTCCCAGAGCTGCAGGACTTCAGGAGTAAGCCCATCCGGGGGCGGTCCCTCTCCATAGACTGACTCAATCAGCTCTTCCATCTCCTCAGGAATGGAAATGATCTGCCGGTGC
>JAFDHU010000119.1 GCA_019308625.1 Deltaproteobacteria bacterium | reverse complement strand
CCAAGCCCAAGTATATCATCTGCAATGCTGATGAAGGCGAGCCCGGCACCATCAAGGACCGCTACATCATGGAAGGCGACCCCCATCGGGTCCTGGAAGGCATGGCCATCGCCGGCTACGCGGTGGGGGCCAACCAGGGCTACATTTACATCCGGGGGGAATACTACCTATCCCTCTACCGCTTGCAAAACGCCCTCAACCAAGCTATGGAGCGGGGCTTTCTGGGGGACAATCTGTTCGGCACCGATTTTTCCTTTCACGTCCAGATCCAGGTGGGCGGCGGCTCCTATGTGTGCGGCGAGGAAACCGCGCTCATCAACTCCATTCAGGGGGAGCGGGGCTACCCCCGGGTCAAGCCGCCCTTCCCCGGCCAAGTGGGCGTGTGGTACAAGCCCACCATCGTCAACAATGTGGAGTCCCTGGCCAGCGTACCGGACATCATTGTGAAGGGCGCCGACTGGTACAAGGCCAAGGGCACCGAGGACTCCAAGGGCACCAAGATTTTTCAGGTGGTGGGTCATGTCAACCGCCCCGGCTTGGTGGAGGCCAACCTGGGTATGCCCTTGCGGCGGCTCATTGAAGACTTCGGCGGCGGAGTACGCACCGGCCACACCTTGAAGGCGGTGCAGCCCGGCGGCGCGGCCTGCGGCTTCATCCTCCCCGAGCAGGTGGACACCCCCCTGGAGTACAAGGCCCTGATGGCCACCGGCGGGGCCCTGGGCTCCGGCACCATGCTGGTCATGGACGACACCACCTGCATTGTGGACGTGGTCAAGTGCCTGATGTATTTCTTTCAGCACGAATCCTGTGGCTTCTGCCTGCCCTGCCGGCGGGGTACCCGGGTGCTGTATGAGATGGTGTGTCGCATCGCCGCCGGCCAGGGAGAGGAAGCTGACCTGGACCGGCTGGTCACCCTGTCCCGCTACATGGTGGAGAGCGCCAACTGCGCCTTGGGCTGGAGTCCTTATAGTTTCCTGAGCACCACCATCGAGCGCTTCCGGGACGAGTGGCTGGCCCATATCGCCGGTCACTGCCCCCTGGGAGTATGCCGGGCCGAGGCTCACGCAGATTAGAAATTCCCGCGGCGGCCCACCCGAGCGGCGGGCGCCGCAGCTTATCATAACTTGCCCGTAAGGCTGGCCTATGCTGATTAATTATTTGCCTGTCCTGCTTTACCTGGTCATCGTCGTCGGACTGATGGGCTTAATTGTGTTCATGTCCGAATTCCTGGGCCGGAAGCGTCACACCTTCCAGAAAGACCTGCCCTATGAGTGCGGCATGAACCCCATCGGCGACGCCCGCTACCGCTACACGGTGCGGTTTTACGTCATTGCCATGTTTTTCATCGTGTTCGACATTGAAGCCATCTTCCTCTACCCCTGGGGCGTGATTTTCAAGGACCTGGGGTGGTTCGGCTTCGTGGAGATGGCCATCTTCATCTTTGTCCTGGTGGTGGGCCTGGCCTATGTCTGGGGCAAGGGCGCGTTGGAATGGGAATGACAGACGGTTTTCCGTTTTCAGTAAAAAACCAAAAACTAAAAACCGCCTTTGGGGAGCATATTAATGGGCATTGAAGAGCACCTGGGATACAACATTCTCACCACTTCCCTGGAGAAGCTGGTGGACTGGGCCCGCAAGAGCAGCCTCTGGCCGGCCACCTTCGGGTTGGCCTGCTGCGCCATTGAGATGATTGTCACTGCGGCCAATCGCTGGGATATCGCCCGCTTCGGCATGGAAGCCTTCCGGGCCTCCCCCCGCCAAGCCGATCTCATGATCATTGCTGGGACGGTATGCAAGAAGATGATGCCGGCCATTGAGCGCATCTATGAGCAGATGCCTGAGCCCAAGTGGGTTATCGCCATGGGCGCCTGTGCCTGCTCCGGGGGCATTTTTGATTCTTACTCCGTGGTTCAGGGAATTGACCTGTATCTGCCCGTGGACGTCTACATCCCCGGCTGCCCGCCCCGACCCGAGGGGCTCTTGTACGGCATTTTGAAGCTGCATGAAAAGATTCTGCGCGATCCTTTCCTGACTCAGAAATACCGGGAAAAGGTCCAGGCGCGGCGGGAGGCGGCCTGATGCATCCGGCAGCAGAATTTCTCCAGGAAAAATTTCCGGATGAGGTGGTGGAGGTCATGGAGTTCCGGGGGGACACCACCGTGGTGGTCAAACCCGGCCGCATCGTGGACATCTGCCGGGCTCTCCGGGATAACACCCGGCTGTCCTTCAAATACCTGTCCGTAATTGCGGCCCTGGACTACCACCCTCAAAGTCCTCGGTTTGCGGTGGTCTACAACCTTTATTCCCACCGCAACCACGACCGCATCACTCTCAAGGCCTATCTGGATGACGCCGCGCCGGTGATTGACTCGGTGACCTCGGTGTGGTCCACCGCCGACTGGCACGAACGGGAAGCCTATGACCTGATGGGTATCAAGTTCAAGGGGCATCCCAATCTGAAGCGCATTCTCCTGCCCCAGGACTGGAAAGGCTTTCCTCTGCGCAAGGAATACCCCCCGCGAGGCGAATGAGGGAGCAGCCGCAGATGGGGCAGCTTGAAGATTTGACCAAACGGGTGCACGACGCGCCTTTAGGTAAGACGGGAAAATTCCATGGAACAGATTGAGCGCCTGCCACGCACGGAAACCATGGTCCTCAACGTGGGGCCCCAGCACCCCAGCACCCACGGGGTGCTTCGGGTCCTGGTGGAGTTGGACGGCGAACTCATCGTCAAGGCCGAACCCGACATCGGCTACCTGCACCGGGGCATTGAAAAGCTGTGCGAAGGGCGGACTTATCACAAGTGCCTGCCCCTGACCAACCGCATTGACTATCTGGCCGGCGAGGTCAATGCCTTCGGCTTCTGCCTGACCGTGGAGAAGCTGTTGGGAATTGAGGTGCCCAAGCGGGCCCAGTACATCCGGGTAATCATCGCCGAACTCACCCGTATTGCCTCCCACCTTTTCTGGCTGGGAACCCACGCCCACGACCTGGGGGCCATGACTCCCCTGTTCTACGCTTTCCGGGAGCGGGAAAAAATCATGGATCTGTGCGAAATGGCCTCCGGCGGCCGCTTGTTCCCCTTGTACTTCCGCATCGGCGGCCTGGCCGCGGACCTGCCCGAAGGCTTTGTGGAAAAGGCCTGGGAGTTCGTTAAGGAATTTCCGGAGAAGTGGAAGGACTATGACCGGCTCCTGACCGAAAACGAAATCTGGAAAGAGCGTACCGTGGGCGTGGGTGTAATGACCAAAGAAGAGGCCCTGGACTGGGGCTGGTCCGGCCCCATGGCCCGGGGCTCCGGGGTGGATTGGGACCTGCGCCGGGACAACCCTTACTCCAGCTACCAGGACTTTGATTTTGAGGTGCCTTTAGGCACCCGGGAAGGCGACACCTACTCCCGGTATCTGGTGCGTATGCAGGAGATGCTGCAAAGCAACCGGATCGTCCGCCAAGCCCTGGAAAAGCTCCCCAAGGGCGACATCAAGGTGGATGACCCCCGCATCAGCCTGCCCCCCAAGGAGCAGGTGTACAGCGACATCGCCAGCCTGATCCACCATTTCCTCCTCATTGAGGAAGGGGTCAAGCCCCCCAAAGGTGAGGTGTACCAAGCCATTGAAGCCCCCAAGGGCGAGCTGGGCTTCTATATCGTCAGCGACGGCACGGGTAAGCCTTGGCGGGTGAAGGTGAGACGGGTGATGGACGGGTTGGGTTTAAGCAACCCCGCTTTTATAAAAACTGAACACCTGATAGCTGATAGCTGACAGCCAATAAGCAGTCAACACAGGAACGACCTATGGTTAATCTCACCATTGACGGCCGGGCTATCCAGGCGGAGCCGGGCAAGACCATCCTGCAGGTGGCCCAGGAAAACGGCATCTTTATCCCTTACCTGTGCTACCACCCGGCCCTGAAGCCCATCGGTTCCTGCCGCATCTGCGTGGTGGAAGTCAAACCCGGCCCACCCCGGCCGGTGCCGGCCTGCACCACTACTGTGGCCGAAGGCCAGGAGGTGGTGACCAACTCCCCCCGCCTCCAGGCCATCCGCCAGGAGCTGGTGAAGCTGGTGCTTATCAACCACGCCCTGGACTGCCCCATTTGCGACAAGGGCGGCGAGTGCGAACTCCAGGACCTGACCCACGCCCTGGGTATTGACCGGGTGGATTACCAGGCCATCAAGCTGCCCCCCCACCACGACTATGAGTCACTGCTGGTGGAGCGGCACCCGGACCGTTGCATCACCTGCGGCCGCTGTGTGCGCCTGTGCCGGGACTTGGTGGGGGCCATGGCCATCAACTTTATGAACCGGGGTTACTTCACCGAGCTGGGCTCAGGACTGGTGCCCCTGGACTGCGAATTCTGTGGCTCCTGCATTGATATCTGCCCGGTAGGGGCCCTCATCAACAAGCAGTTCAAATACCGGGCCCGAGCCTGGGAAGTGGAAAAGACCAAAATGGTCTGCCCCTTCTGCGGCGGCGGCTGCACTTATGAGCTGCATGTCAAGGACGGCCATCCCTTGCGGGTTTATAACGGCGACAGTGTATTGCTCTGCGGCCGGGGCCGTTTCGGCTACCCGGTGGTGGAGGCGGAGGACCGCCTCAAGTCCCCCCTGATCAAGGAAAATGGTGAATTTCGTCCGGCCACCTGGGAGGAGGCCTTGGACCTAGTGGCCCGTCGGTTCAAGGAACTCCGGGACGCCGCCGGCCCCCAGGCCATCTACGGCCTGGGCTCGCCCCGGGCCACCCTGGAGGCCAACTACCTGTTCCAGAAATTCTTCCGGGCCGGGCTGGGCACCAACCAGATGGACAACCCGGGCCGCCTGCACTATCTCAAGGCGGTCACCGGCTTGGCCCAGGTGTTTGGCTGGCCCCGGGTGACTGAAGTCAAAGCCAACGGCCGCCGCCTGCCGCCCTATCACTCCCCGCTGGAAGCGAGCGAGGCCACCAAGGGCAGCGGCTTTCCCTTTGTCCTGGGCTCCCTGGAGGAACTGCCCCAGGCCGATCTGATTCTGGTCATCGGCGCCGATCTGACGCCGGAGCTGCCGCCCCTGGGCTGGGCCGTCAACCGGGCCCGGCAGAAAGACGGCTTCCATCTTATTGTAGCCAATCCCCGGCGTACCAAGTTTGACCGCTGGGCCACCTTAAGCCTGCACTACCGCCCCGGGGCCGAACGGCTGGTGGTGGCCGGCCTGATGAAGGCCCTGCTGGCCGCGGCGCCGGAGGCAGCTCCGGCCATTCCAGCCCAGGGCTGGGAGGAAATCCAGGAACTTCTCAAAAAATTCGGCCCCAAGGAACTGGCCCAAAAGTGCGGTCTGGAGGATTTCTCAACCCTGGAGGAAGCCGGAAAGCTCCTGGCTCAGGCCCAAGCCCCGGCCATCCTCTTCGGGGTGGAACTGCTGGGACAGGACAAGGCCGAGCACACGGTTATGGCCCTGGCCGACCTGTTCCTGCTCATCGGCCGGCCTGGCACTCCCGGCAGCGCCCTTTATCCGGTGGCCGAAAAAGCCAATACCCGGGGGGTGTGCGAAGTCGGCGTGCTGCCCGACCGCCTGCCCGGCTACCTGGCCCTGGACGACCCGGCTGCCCCGGTCTTCTGGGGGGAGAATCCGCCGGTCAAGGACCCTGGCCTGGACCTGTGGGCCATGCTGGACAAACTGGAGGCCGAAGACCCGGCCGCCCCCCAGGCCCTTTACTCCCTGGGCGGCGACCTGCTGCGCTTCCTCCCCAACCGCTCCCGGGTGGAAAAGCTTCTGGGCCGCCTCCAGTTCATCGTAGTGCAGGACGCCTTCCTGCACGATTTTGCCCAAATGGCCGACGTGGTGCTGCCGGTGGCCATTCATGCCGAACAGGAGGGCACCTTCATCTCCAGCACCGGCAGCCTGGGAGTGCTGAATAAGGCCCTGGAGGCCGACGGCGTGAAGCCTGACTGGGAGATTATCCAGGAGCTGGCCGCCAGAATGGGCTTCCCTGCCTCCCCTCGCAGCCCGGCCCGCATTTTCCAGGAACTGGCCCAAAACGTCCCCTTGTGGACAGACCTGGCTCCGGGCAAAAGCGTGGGGAAAACCGGCTTCCAAACCGAAGTCTCCGGACGGTTCATCCCCTTTGACCTGGACATCAGCCTGCCTGGCCGGCGGCCCTACACCCTGATTGTAGGCAAGGTGTTGCAACACTCCGGCTCTTATACCACTCATCACCCCTGCGGCACCCTGGTGGTGAGCCCCAGCGGGGCCCTGGCCCTCAACCCCGAAGACGCTCACTCCCTGGAGCTGGCGGCAGGCGATGAGGTCAGAATCATCTCTTCTCACGGGGAAATTACTGCGCCGGTGACTCTGGACGCCTCGTTGCCTCCAGGAGTGGTGTTTCTGCCGGAGCATTTTGCCGAGCCCGCGGCGCACCGGCTGACGCTGAACTCCAATTTGGTGAGAGTAACCCTGCAAAAGGCTTGAAGATCATGAAACTGACGGTCCTGATTGCCCTGTCGGCGGTAAAGATTCTCCTCATCCTGATGGTCGTCCTGACGGTGGTGGCCTACGTCGTGCTCATGGAGCGCAAAGTGCTGGGCTACATCCAGTTGCGCTACGGACCCAATCGGGTGGGACCCTGGGGTTTACTACAGCCGTTGGCGGATCTCCTCAAGCTCCTGTTTAAAGAGGATTTCACCCCGCCCATGGTGAACCGGGTGTTGTTCCTGCTGGCGCCCATCATCACCGCAGCCACGGCCTTTTTGCCCCTGGCGGTGATCCCCTTTGCCAAGGAAATCCTGCCCCCGCAAATCACCATCTATGGGCAGACCTTTGACCTGGCCGCCGCCGGCCTCAACCAGGGGGTAATCGCCGACATCAATGTGGGCCTGCTCTATGTGTTCGCTATGGGCTCTCTGGCGGTGTACGGGGCGGTGCTGGGCGGCTGGGCCAGCAACAGCAAGTACTCCCTCCTGGGCGGCCTGCGCCTCTCGGCCCAGATGGTGAGCTACGAGCTGGCCCTGGGCCTGTCGGTCATCGGGGTGCTCATGCTGGCCGGAAGCCTGTCCCTGGTCAAGATTGTGGAAGCCCAGAAAAACATGTGGTTCGTGGTTTACCAGCCCCTGGGCTTCGTGCTCTTTCTCACCGCGGCCTTTGCCGAATGCGCCCGCACCCCCTTTGACCTGATTGAGTGCGAAAACGAACTGGTGGCCGGCTACCAGACGGAATACAGCTCCATGAAATGGGCCTTGTTCATGATGGGGGAATACGCCCACATCATCGTGGCCTCGGCTCTGGCCACCACTCTCTTTCTGGGCGGCTGGCAGGGCCCGTTTCTGCCACCCATCGTCTGGTTCACCCTCAAGACCTTCGTTCTGGTGTTTTTCTTCATTTGGGTCCGGGGCACCTACCCCCGGTTCCGCTTTGACCAGCTCATGTACCTGGGCTGGAAGGTGTTGCTGCCCTTGGCCCTGGTGAACATCCTGGCCACCGGGGCGGTGATGTTGGTGCTCTAAGATAAACCAACTGGACAACAACCGGAACTCGATGTTCCCGGAGGACATACACGGCTGACACCCAGCAGTTGGCTCTGACAGCTTAAAAGCCCAAGAGGTTGTGGCATGATTATTCCGCTCATCAAAGGCTTGGCCACCACTCTCAAGCACGTGTTTTCCAGGCCGGTCACCATTCAGTACCCGGAAGAGAGGCGGCAGGTGTATCCCCGCTTCCGGGGCCATCCGGAGCTGGTCATCAACGAGGACGGCCGCCGCCGTTGTGTGGCCTGCACCCTGTGCATGGTGGTCTGCCCCAGCAACGCTATCAAGGCCATCGTCCCGGCGGAAGGGCCGGAACACGAGAAATACCCGGTCCAGTTCATCATTGACCTGACTCGCTGCATTTTCTGCGGCTTCTGCCAGGAGGCCTGTCCCAAGGGGGCCATTAAACTGAATAATCTCTATGAGCTGGCTCAATATGACAAGCAGGTCCTCATTCTGGATATTGACCGGCTCACCCAGAAGAAGCCCGAAATGCGGATGCCGGATTGGCTTTAATGGCGGTTTTCGGTTTTCAGTTTTTGGTATTTTTTGAGGCTCGGGGTAGCTGACTCGGACCAACGGAAAACGGAAGACAAGAAAAAGGATGTTTTAGATGGTTGAATATCTCTTCTTCGCATTGGCAGGCCTGGCCATCATCTCCGGGGTCCTGGTGGTTTTTCAGCTCCATCCCCTGCGGAGCGCCCTCTGGCTTATCGTCAACTTCTTTGCGGTGGCCGGCATCTATGTCCTGGCGCATGCGGAGTTCATCGCCGCCATCCAGATCATCGTGTACGCCGGGGCCATCATGGTGCTCTTCCTGTTTGTCATCATGCTCCTGAACCTCAGGCAGCCGGAAGAGGAGGCCCAGCGTCCCATGTTCGGTCAGAAGCTGATCGGCGTGATGCTCACCACCTTGGCGGCCTTTGTGCTGGTGTACGGCTTCTCCCAGGCCAAGGTGCCCTTGGCCAAGGCGGCCCCTCCGGGCCTGGGCAACACCGAGTCCATCGCCCGGTTGCTGTTCACCGATTATCTCCTGCCCTTTGAGGTCACCAGTGTACTTCTCCTGGTAGCCATCGTGGGTGCAGTGATACTGGCCAAGGCCAGGCTGAAATAGGATTTTTGCCGGCGGGCGGGGTGTCCCGCCTTTGAGAAGGATCAGACACCGAACGGAGAAGGTACATGTCAGTTCCTTTGAGCTATTATCTGGCCTTAAGCGTGGTTCTATTTTTCCTGGGGGCCGCGGTCAATCTGGCCTTCGTTGGCTTTGCCGACGCCTTCCAGGCGGTGGATGGCCAGATGTTCGTATTCTTCGCCATGACCGTGGCCGCGGCCGAAGTGGCAGTGGGCCTGGCCTTAGTGGTAGTCATCTTTCGCAACCGGGCCACGGTTTACGCCGACGACCTGAACATCCTCAAATGGTGAGGCACGCTCCATGATCAAGTATGTCTGGCTGGTTCCTGCCTTCCCCATCATTGGGTTCATAATCAACGGTCTCTTCGGTCTCTTCTGGAAAAGGGTGCCCAAGAAGCTGGTGGGGATTATCGGCTCCACCGTCATCGGCTTAAGCTTTGCCCTCGCGGTGGCCATT